>JBGCDY010000893.1:0-1970 GCA_045105835.1 Chitinophagales bacterium | reverse complement strand
CTACTCTATCAGGTTGCTACGGCAGGACTCGAACCCGATTCCATTGCTTACCCCTTGCGAAAAATCTTCAAACGCCAAGAAAATTTCCATTTTCGGATG
This sequence comes from Chitinophagales bacterium, assembly GCA_045105835.1. GTDB lineage: Bacteria > Bacteroidota > Bacteroidia > Chitinophagales > UBA2359 > JAUHXA01. The sequence goes on along the minus strand of JBGCDY010000893.1, from coordinate 1,871 downwards.
GCGGAAGCACAACAAATCATTGCAGAAGAGAACAAACTTCTCACCAGTATTGGTGAAATTCGATACGATTACCTAGTCATTGCCACAGGTTCAACCACCAATTTCTTCGGATTGAAGGAAATTGAAGCGAATGCAATGCCCATGAAAAGCGTCACCGAAGCCCTTGACCTTCGCAGTCTTCTATTACAGAATTTTGAAAAAGCATTGTTGGTGACAAGTGTTGAAGAACGAGAAGCATTGATGAATGTGGTTGTCGTAGGTGGCGGTCCAACAGGTGTCGAAACGGCAGGTGCTTTGGGTGAGTTGAAGGAGCATGTTTTGCCGAAAGATTACCCCGAATTGGATGTGCGTCAAATGCAAATTCACCTCATTGAAGCAGGAGGTAGTTTGTTGAACAGTTTATCTCCAGTTTCGGGCAAAAAAGCAGTGCAGTTTTTGAAGAAATTTGATGTGCAGGTGTGGTTGAACACAGCCGTCAAACACTATGACGGCAAGGTGGTTTATACCAATACTGAACACGAAATCCCAACGAATACCTTGATTTGGTCAGCAGGTGTAAAAGGGGCAGTCGTGCATGGAATTGACGAGAATGTGATTGGAAGAGGCAGCCGAATTTTGGTCAATGAATTCAATCAAATCAAAGGTTACTCCAATGTTTTTGCCTTGGGAGATGTGGCTTCCATGATTACCGAAAAAACGCCCAAAGGTCATCCTATGGTCGCTCCCGTAGCGATTCAACAAGGTCAATTGCTCGCCAAAAACCTAAACAAACTACTGCAAAACAAAACCTTGCAGCCCTTCAAATACCGAGACAAAGGTTCGATGGCTACTGTTGGACGCAATCGAGCAGTCGTAGAAGTCGGCAAGTTCAAATCACAAGGTTTCCTTGCTTGGTTTATGTGGATGGGTGTGCATTTGATGTCATTGGTGGGTTTCCGCAACAAGTTGGTCACTTTTGTGAATTGGATGTGGAGCTACTTCAATTACGACAAAGGCATTCGATTGATTATTCGCCCTTTTGAGAAGAAGAAAAAAGAAGATTTGGAGCAAGTCATGGACGAATATTGATTGCAATTATCAAGACCAAAGACAAATCTAATTCTTTGAAAAAAGCTCAATAACGGTGGGTTTCGACACCCACCGTTATTGAGCTTTTTTAATTTTAAGTACTGAGGCAAAAAAAATCAGGTATTGCCATCTGTTTAGTCTGCTATTTACCAATCTCTTTTCTGACAGCTTTAGCGGTCACACCTCTTGCTTCCTACTTAATTCACTGACTATTCCGCCGATTGATACGCCTCCATAATCTGCTTATTCACCTCCACATTGTTCAAGAAAGAATAGCCCATTTTTTCATCGGGAATCTTCGCCAATGCCTTTTGAAGCAAACCATACGCCTTGTTCAAAATCTCGTTTGCACGAGCATCTTGTTGCTGCGAAAGCACTTGATAGCAATGTAAATAAGCCTTCAATACATCGGGTGTACTCTGAATATCTTCCGCATTTTCGGCAAAAGACAAGATTGCTGTCGCATTTTGCAGTGCCTCCTCCAATTTGTTTTGTGCCAAAGTCGCCAATGCCAAACCCGCCAAAGGTTCTAAGCGTGCCTTTTCTTGTTTGACTCTCAAATCCAAAGCAGATTTGTATGCTATTTCTGCCTCACCATACTGCTTCAATTCAGAAGTGATATGCCCTAACAATACAAAAGCATGACTCTCTATCTGCTTGTCTTTCAATCCTTGCGCCAATTGAAGGGCTGATTTCGCAAACTCTTTTGCCTCTTGGTAATCCCCCAAATGTAAGTGCAATTCGCTCAAGTTGGACAAAGTATATTTTTCCTCATTTCGATTGCCCACCTTGCGGTTCAATTG
>JBGCDY010000892.1:0-4073 GCA_045105835.1 Chitinophagales bacterium | reverse complement strand
TTTTTAAAAAAACCATAAAAACATCAATTAGTACAATGAAAAGCATTTTGGTAACGGGAGCAGGAGGACAGTTGGGAACTGCATTGCAGAAGCTGAGTAGAACCATGCCCAATGCACATTTTATATTTTGTCGTAGGAGTGATTTGGATATCACACAAGCAGCGGAGGTGGATCGATATTTTGAAGAATACGATATTGGCGCAGTCATTAACAGTGCTGCATACACCAAGGTTGATCAGGCAGAAAAAGAACGGGGTTTGGCATATCAAGTCAATCGGGAAGGAGTGGAGAATTTGGCGAAGGCTTGTTGTAAGGCAGATGCTTGGTTTTTTCATATCTCGACTGATTTTGTTTTCAATGGGGAGAAAAATATTCCCTACAAAGAGAGCGATATCACTGCACCAATAGGGGCTTATGGACACAGCAAATTGGAGGGAGAAGAAGCTGCACTGCAAAACCACCACAAAACGGTGATTTTTAGAACTTCTTGGTTGTATTCAACTACAGGACACAATTTTGTGAAAACAATGCTTCGTTTGGGCAAAGAGCGAGAAAATTTGAATGTGGTGTATGACCAGGTTGGTTGTCCAACATTTGCGGAGGATTTGGCGGTGACCTTACTGCAAATTCTTCAAAAGCCCGACAAATTGCAGGGCTGTGAGATTTTTCACTTTTCCAACAAAGGAGTGGCGAGTTGGTACGATTTTGCAGTGGCGATTATGCAGCTTGCAAAGATTGAATGTCGGGTGAATCCCATCGAAACGAAAGACTATCCGACTCCTGCCCAAAGACCAAATTTCAGTGTTTTGGATACCCAAAAGATTCGCCAAACATTTGATATTGAGATTCCTTATTGGAGAGATAGCTTGGAGAACTGCTTGTATATGTTGGAAGAGATTTGAAGTGAGGGAAGTGATTGGTAGGTTGGTGACTGGTTATTAGTTTTCAAAAAAAGAAAAAACGTTGATAATTAACCAAAAATCACCAATCACTACAATAGAAATTTAGTATAGCTTTTTCATGAATATAAGCCCTATAAGTTTCGGCTTGTAGGTAAATTAAATATTTTTGCGTCCTAAAATTTTAACAAACAATTTAATAAAAACATGAAGAAAATATTAACCCTTGGCTTAGGAAAAGTAGGTACTTTGGTGGCTACTTTGTTGAGCAAAGATTTTGAGGTGACAGGGATGGACAAACAAGCTCCACATTATGACCACGATATGCCTTTTACGGTATTGAAGGGAGATGTAAGTAATGAGGGTTTTATGGACGGTTTGATTCAAGAGTTTGATGCAGTTGTGTCTGCATTGCCTTTCTTTCTCAACAAGCCCATTGCAACGATTGCACACAAGTATGGTAAGCACTATTTTGACCTTACCGAAGATGTCGATACAACCAATTATATCCGTACTTTGAGCGAAACAGCTACATCGGTGATGGCTCCTCAATGTGGTTTGGCTCCAGGTTTAATCGGGATTGTAGGTGCTGATTTGACCAAAAGTTTCACCAAATTGAGAGACATCGAATTGCGGGTAGGCGCATTGCCTCGTTATCCCAATGGTTTGATGGCTTATTCTTTCACTTGGTCACCTGCTGGGGTTATCAATGAATATTTGAACGATGCGGAGGCGATTCACAATGGTGTTCGCAAGATGATGCCTTCTTTGGATGGTATTGAATATATCAATATTGAAGGACAGGAATTTGAGGCATTTACTACTTCTGGCGGTTTGGGTACAATGTGCGAGACCTTTGAAGGGAAAGTAGATACCTTGAATTATAAGACGATGCGTTATCCTGGTCATGCCAAATTGATGCGTTTTTTGATGTATGAATTGATCATGAAAGAGGATAAGCAACAGCTGGAAGATATTCTGAAAAATGCAAAACCTCCTGTAAAAGAAGATGTGGTCTATGTCTATGCAGTGGTCGAAGGCTGGCAAGGCGAGAAACTGTTCAGAAATGAATACTACCGTGCCTTCCACCCAATCGAAATAGATGGACAGCATTGGAGAGCAATTTCTTGGACAACAGCTGCAAGTCTTGTGGCGGTCATCGAAATGGTGGCAAATGGTTCGCTTCCAAGCAAGGGCTTTATCAAACAAGAAGAAATTCCTTTTGACGCATTTTTAGAAACTAAAAATGGTTCTTACTTTAAGGCTTAAGTAGTTAATCAAGTTGATATTGTCAGGTAATCAAGCGTTTTCAAAACGTATGAAGGAACTTAACGTTATCTAGACCTATGTCTATGTGTCATACTGTAAGTATCTTCTGAATGGGTAGGAGGATTTAAGTTAAATATCCATCCGACAAGATGAAGTGGACAAACTACTAAGTCTTTGATCAATTTTGATAGATAAAATTTTATAACCGAAAGTACTTTTTAACTCAATGTAAAAAAGTGCTTTCGGTTTTTATGGATAAAGTAGCAATTGTCTCATTTCATGATTTTAGTCAAAGAACCAAAAACGAATAAGCAAACCATCATCATTCACCAACTATAAACCATCATTTACCTATGATTTTTTTCCTTCAAAAAAGATGCAAACCAAGCCTTCTATTGCTCTTGGTTACCATTTTGTTTTTATCGAGCTGCAAAACAAAAGTTCCTGATACTTCCATCTCAAATAAAGATGCAGTAAAAACTCAAAAAGCTAGCAAAAAAGCGGAATCCAAAACCTTGCAAACGATTGCTTTTGGCTCTTGTAACAATCAAAAAAAGCCTCAACCTCTTTGGAAAGATATTCTTGCCTACAATCCTGATTTGTGGATATGGTTGGGTGACAATATCTATGGAGATTCTGAAGATGCTGAGTTTATGAAAAAACAGTATGATTTGCAATCCAAAGTAAAGGATTACCAAAAACTGGTAGCTTATTCACCGATTGTAGGGATTTGGGATGACCATGACTATGGTTCAAACAATGGAGGCAAGGAATATGCTGCAAAAGAGAGCAACAAAAATTTGATGTTGGATTTTTTGGATGTGCCAGCAGATGCGGCTGTGCGGCAGAGGGAAGGAGCGTACCAATCTTACAGTTTTGGAGAGGTTGGAAAAGAGGTAAAGGTTATTTTGTTGGACAGTCGCTACTTTCGAGATACCCCTGATTTTGAGAAAGGGAGAGGCTATGCACCGAATTTGGAAGGAACAATTTTGGGAATGGCACAGTGGGAATGGCTCAAAAATGAATTAGAGAATAGCACTGCTCAAATCCACCTTATTGCCAATGGCATACAGGTGATTCCAGAAGACCACCGATTTGAGAAATGGGCGAATTTTCCGAATGAAAGACAACAGTTGTTTGACCTCATCAAAGACACAAAAGCCAAGGGAGTGATTCTGTTGAGTGGAGATAGACATATTGGAGAGTTTTCCAAATTGGACATTGAAGGAATGGATTACCCCTTGTATGAGTTTACTTCCAGTGGATTGACCCATGCTTACACCAGTTTTACGGGCGAAGAAAATCGCCACCGAGTGGGTGAAGTTGCAAGCGAATTGAACTTTGGCGTATTGCAGATTAGTTGGGGCGAAAGTATTGAAGTGAAGGCGATGATGCGTGGATTGGACAACAAGGAAATAAATACTTTTACGTGGACGTATTAAGTGGCGAATGAAAAAACTACTTATTATTCAGATAGTTGAGAATTTTAAATGCGAAGCTTATAGGTCAAGTAGGTCGAGGTATTGTAAAAAGTGGTAGGTTTAGAATTGAGTTTTGGTTTTTTTGTTATATTTACACCCCCATCCTTCTCATACAATTTTCTCCTAAGATTAACAATTCAAACTACAAAACTCCTTTCTATGAGTAACTCTGCAACCACAGATATTACCAACGAACAGCCGTTTCACGAAGAAGAGCTAAGTCGGGATTTGGGACTGACTACCGCACTGGCAATTGGTGTCGGCACAATGATTGCCGCAGGAATTTTCACCCTTTCGGGCTTGGCAATCAGGAATGTAGGCTCAGCAGCCATCTTGTCTTTTCTATTGGCTGCAATCGTTGCGATGTTCACCGCCCTGACTTACTGCGAATTTGTCTCCATCTATCCCCGTTCTGGTGAGGGCT
>JBGCDY010000891.1:0-3821 GCA_045105835.1 Chitinophagales bacterium | reverse complement strand
ACCGAATGGGCATCAAACCCTTGTTGGTTTATCAGGACGAAGAAAAGCTTATTTTTGGTTCTGAAATGAAAGCCCTACTTGCTTTTGATTTACCCTGCAATCTCGACAAAGTGTCCCTCTTCAATTATTTAGAATTTAACTACATTCCTCCCCCCCACTCTATTTTCGATAAAATCCACAAACTCCGACCTGGAGATTATCTACTTATCCGATTGAAGGAAAAAGAAAATCAAGTCCTTCAAAAAACATGGTATACGATCCCCTTCAATACTTGGCTGCAAAAAAAACCTCCATCTTATGAGGATGCACAGAAAAAATTGCTGCAATTGTTGGATGATTCTGTTCGGCTTCGCCTTGTTTCAGATGTTCCTTTGGGCGCATTTTTGAGTGGGGGGATTGATTCTTCTGTTATTGTCGCCTTGGCTTCTCAATACACCAAAAAACTCAACACTTTCTCCATTGGCTTTGAAGACCAGCCACATTTTGATGAAACTCGCTATGCAGAATTGGTAGCGGAAAAATACCAAACCAACCACACCGTTTTTAGACTTACCAATGAAGAATTATTTGCCAACCTGCAAAGTGTTTTGGATTATATGGACGAACCTTTTGCAGATTCCTCTGCTTTGGCGGTCAATATTTTGAGTATGCACACCCGCAAATATGCTACGGTGGCTTTGTCGGGAGATGGTGGAGATGAATTGTTAGCGGGCTACAACAAACATGCCGCCGAATTTAGAGCAAGGCAAAAAGGTTTTTTGGCGGGTCTTGTGAAGATAGGTAGTCCTCTTTGGAGAATGATGCCAAAAGGACGACATTCTAAAAGCAGTAATTTGGCGAGGCAGTTGGATAGGTTTGCCAAAGGAATGAAAGCTGGAAACAAGGAACGATATTGGCAATGGGCACAATGGCTGAGTACCGAAAAGTCATTGCAGTACATGGTCGCAGATTTTGACCAAGCCGAATATCAAAAACGAAAAGCGGATGTTTTGCAGTTCATCTCTGCAAAGGATGGTAATTTCAATGAGGTACTTTATACAGACATGCACTTGGTTTTGCAGGGGGATATGCTTAAGAAAGTCGACAGTATGAGTATGTGTCAAAGTTTGGAGGTTCGTACCCCATTTTTAGACCATCATTTGGTTGAATTTGCCTTCTCCTTACCTACTTCTTATAAAATCAATTCCAAGATGAAAAAGCGCATTTTGCAGGATGCCTCTCGCAGCCTTCTTCCAAAAGAGCTTTACAACCGCCCTAAGCAGGGTTTTGAGATTCCATTACTTCAATGGTTTAGAACGGACATGCATCAAGCAACTTTCAAGGAATTGTTTGGTCGAGACTTTATCGAGCACCAAGGACTTTTTCATTTTGAAGCCATCCAAAATTTACTTCAAAAAATCCATTCTCCCAATCCAGAGGATGCCGCTATTACTCTTTGGAAACTACTTGTTTTTCAGAATTGGTGGAAAAAATCAGGATATTGAAGGAAGAATATAAAGTAGGTTTGATTTGCAGTAAAAACAAAAAAGCTCCAAACACGAATGCTTGGAGCTTTTCTTTTCAAGAAAATTAACTTGATTTTTCTATCTACTTCTCTTTGCTCTTTTCTTAGCAGAAGGGAATTTCTTACCATCAGGTGAACCCACGCGGATCATAGCACATCGGAAACCAATCCAACTTGCAGCTTGATCTTCGTCCATGTAGCGACGAGCACCAGGTGTTAGCCAGTAGGCTACGTCTTTCCAAGAACCACCTTTGAGAACTCTTGATTTATCACTGATCAAGGTTGTTTTGTTTGTTTCATAACCAACAGCTGAATCATCATCACCATCACGGTAGTTGATTACATTCGCTTTTCGGAAGTTGGTACGGTTACCAATTTCATCTTCTGTCAGCTCACGGTAGCGAATACGTCCTAAACTATCTTTAGGAGCAACACGCCCTTCTTCATCTTTTTCTTTGGTTTTGAATACGTTACCACGGAAAGCATTGAAATCTTGAGCATCTGTAGAAGTCATCGCACGATAAACGTCCAATGTCCATTCACTTACGTTACCTGCCATGTTGTACAAACCAAAATCGTTTGGTACATAACTTTTAACAGGAGCTGTAATCTCTGCATTATCATTCAATTTACCAGCAATCCCCATGTAATCACCACGACCTCTCTTGAAGTTTGCCATGATGTCTCCATGCCATTTGCCGTGTTCGCCATAACGAACTCCACCACCTTTCCAAGGATACATTTTACGGTCTGTAAAACGCTCTTCGTCTCCTTCTGCAATGATACCCAATGCTGCATATTCCCACTCTGCCTCAGTAGGCAAGCGATAATCTGGCAACAAGATTCCATCGTCGAAACGAACAGAACGTGTTTCAGGGCCATTTGGATCGTGGTTTTTGATGCCGTTTTTCACAACACCTTCATACTGCCCCAAAAGGTAAGTATCTGTAGAAAAGTGCTCTGCACCATATTGATTTGGGTCTTGGTCCAAGATGCCTTCTTCTACCAAAACTCTTTCGTTTACACGGTCAGAACGCCACTTGCAATACTCATTGGCTTGCAACCAACTCACACCCACTACTGGATAGTCGTTGTAGGCAGGGTGACGGAAATAGTATTCACTGAAAGGTTCATTGTATGCCAATTCTTCCAACCATACCAAAGTATCAGGAACGGCTTTTTGATACAATTCGGGATAAGTATCCCCAAAAAGTCGCTCTAACCAATACAAGTATTCACGGTAATGAAGATTGGTCACTTCCGATTCGTCCATATAAAAAGAAGAAACGGTCACACGGTGAGGAACTGCATTGTAATCGTACAATACGTCTTCTTCCGTATTGCCCATGGTAAAAGTACCACCAGGGACCAAAGTCAAACCAGGTCCTGTTTTTTGTTCTTTTTGTTCGGCTACATAAAAACCACCCCATTCAGGGTCGTTGTAATCCCAGCCTGTAGCAGAGGATCCTTGTTTTTTGCTGCATGAGTACATTCCCATGATCGCAAGGAGTAACACAAATTGTCCGGCAAGTCTAAAAAGCCTATTCATCCTTATACCAATTTTTTAAAATGATGATTGATAATAAATTTCCTAAGTATTTTTCAAACAACAAATTCGAGTTTCCTCGTCATTGTTGATTTGTTTTTTTGCATCTCGTTCTATCTCAGCATTTCGGGGCAGGTGGCTGCCTTTCTCATTCTACTACGTCGGGCAGTTCCACTCGTTTTTCCGAAATCAAAAATAATAGAAATTTCGTGAGCATTTGCAGCCGTTGCAAGATTTGAAACATTGATGTCATGGCTATAGCCAATTTTGAATATTCCTGTTTTGATTCCCAACAACATTATTAACGCATCTGCATTGGATATAGTATGCCTGTACCAAAGTCCGCCAAAAATTGCTCCTCGTCCCATATATGCTCCAACATTCATTTGGTCAAATTTAGCTTGGTGAACAAATAAAGCATTGGGGCTGATATAGAGTTGTTCTCTATTTTGAGATTTAGGTCCAAGGTACATTACATAACCTGCATTGATCGCAATTCTTACAGGCAGGTTATTGTCACCGTCCTCAAAGTCGGTAAAAGACGTTTCGGGTTGGGTAATGTGCTTGGCTGACAGTCCAAAGATAAAATTTTCTGTGTAAGTTGTCATACCTACTCCAACATCAAGTTTAGTTATGTTGGTGCGAGCTGCAGGATTTTCCATTGTAGGAATGATGGGAGCACCTGTTGCAGGGTTGATCATATCTCCAAAAGCGAGTTCTCCCCAACTGATAGATTGGTGAAAAACTCCTAAGGAAACTCCTGCCTTGAGG
>JBGCDY010000890.1:0-15733 GCA_045105835.1 Chitinophagales bacterium | reverse complement strand
GGCCATACAGCTTCGATATCACCTTCGATAATGAAATCTTGCCATTCACTACTTCCAGCGTCTAAGTAAGCAAAGTTCAATCCCATCTCACCACTGTGAGTAACAGAGAATGCTCTTCCTTGGTTAGCACCAGATGTCACTATACCCATGTTAGGCCATCCAACACGTTGGCTCTCACGTCTTACATTTGCATCCTCCAATGAACCCCATGTTTCACCATTGTCATTAGAAGTATTTAAATATGTTCCACGATCAGGAGCAGCAATATCGCCAGTTCCGCTTCCTGTCCATCCAACATGTACATCATCACCTGATACGACAACTCTTCTACACATACCGTAGTTTGTCTGAAGATCGTAAGTAGTAGTACCAACTACTGTACCTGCACCATTTTTTTGAGGAGTTGCCAAGCCTGAAGCTGGTCTTGTGAAAGTAGAAACCTGCTCATTTCCTGTAGTCACCTTAAATTTCGCAGGAAAAGGTGTTGTAAGGACAGAGTGAATATCTACCTTAGTAGTGGTGACAGGTGCTTGTGTCTGGGCATTCCCAGATAAGCAACAGCCCACTAACAAAGTTAATAGTAAGCCTCTAAACATAATTTTTAGAATTTTATTTGTTAATGAATTGACTAATATATATTTTATGTGTTAATTTTCCTTTTGGAGTGATTATATTTTTGACAAATTACAAAAATATAATAGATTTTTATACACGCATCAAACACAAAACTACAAAAAAGCCTTCAAAAATTGTAGAGATAAGCGCTATCCAAACCCGAAAGAGTCGGAGTTTTGACAGTCAACTTTTTGATAACCCACAAATTATTTGACTTCAAATAATACAGATAGGAAGGCCTATTATTTTGGTTCATCGCAAGCTTTAGCAATTAAGAGACTTTTGAAATTTACCCTCAAAGACATAGGATGCTTGAAAACCAGTGTTGTCTTAAAAGAAAAATCAAAAGTCTCTAAAAACTTCGATGAGCTATTATTTTCTTCGTTTTTTAGATTTTTGTTGATTCGAACCTCTACTCTGTTTGGGCATTTTTGTTTTGCTTTCTTTTCCCTCCTTCCCTTCCTGAAGGCGTTTCTTTTGTGCCTGTTGTTCGTCCATCATTTTTTGCAGTTTTGCTTGAAATTTTGACTTCTTGGCTGGCTTTTTCTTATTAGAGTGCAATTGTTTTAGAATTGCTTTCTCATCAATAAAATAGTTCTTGATGGCATATTGTTGTCCAAAACTAATGATATTAGATAAGAAGAAATAGAACGTCAAACCTGCTGAAAAACTATTGAAGAAAAACAATAACATAAAGGGCATAAAGTACTGCATCATCTTCATTTGAGCCGCTCCAGCAGCACTTGAAGAAGGAGTCATTTGGCTGTTTAAGCGCATGTAGAGCAAACTACTTATTGCAGATAATAGACAAAACAAACTTACGTGATCTCCATAGAAAGGAATCTCGAAAGGAAGGCTCATTATAGAATCATAAGAAGACAGGTCATCTGCCCAGAGAAATGGTTCTTGTCGAAGTTCGATTGAAGAAGGGAAAAAACGGTACATCGCTATCAATATCGGAAATTGCAGCATTTGGGGAAGGCATCCACCAAGCGGATTTACCCCTGTTTTGCCATACAACTTCATCGTTTCTTGTTGTATCTTTTGGGGATCTTTGTGTTTTTCTTTGATTGCTTCAATTTCGGGCTTCAATACATTCATTTTTGCAAATGACTTGTAAGAACGGTAGGTAAGTGGAAACAATACCAACTTGATGACTACGGTAAGCACCAAGATGATGATTCCATAATTGCTGATAAACTTGTGCAAAAAGTTGAACATTGGGATGATAATCAATTGATTTACCCAGCCAAATATCCCCCAACCCAAAGGAACAAGTGCTTCCATATCGTTTCCGATGTCATTCAAACGACTGTATTCACTGGGGCCCAAATAAAATTTCATGGGGAAACTAAACTCTGCCTTTTTTACGTACTCAAATCCCAATTCTACTTCGGCAACTTCAACAACTGTCTTCCCTTCTACTTTTTCCTCACTTCGGGGCAAATGCACGTCTAAGTCTGCTCGATAAAAACTGTTGTCTGCAATGAGGGAAGTATTGAAGAATTGTTGTTTGAAACTGAGCCAATCTACTTTTGCAGAAAGGTCTTTTGTTACATCTTCTGTACAAGTACAATAATCTACATCTTCTTGGTTTTCTTTGAAGTAGATGGTTGTATTGTTCTGTTCCATTTTCAAATCTTTCTCTTGCTGGAACATTTCATTCCGCCACTTCAACACCAAAGATTTACCATTCGACAGTTGATCGTCAAAACCGACCATTTTGTAATCGTAATCAACCATGTATTCTGTCTCACTCAAGCGATAATTTTGCTCGATATATTGAGTTTTGGTAGAATCCGAATAAAGGCGATACACCACAGATTTATCGTCCTTTTTCTGCATATCAAAAATGAAGTTCTCCGTAGAAACGGTCTGTGTTCCCAAACCAAAGCTATAAGAAAATTCATTGTTGACACCATCTATCAATATCAATGGTAGAGAATCAAAAGTCACATACTTTTTCAACTCTGCTTTGTAAATACGTCCGCCTTTGTTGGAAAAGGTGAGTTTGAAGTTTTCATCTTCAATAACATGAAACTCTTCTTTACTACCAGACTGCAAAAATGGACCTTGTGGTATTGCAGCTTTTGCAGTAGAATCTGTTCCTGCTATTCCATTTGCTACTGGATTATTGGGCTTATTACCATCACTAATGGTAGCACTGTTTTCAACTGCCGTAGAGTCATTGGGAAGGTATTCACTCACAGCAGGTTTAGATTGCTCTAAAAAAGTGCTGTAAATAATAAAGAGAATAGCTATCAATATCAAACCTACAAAAGTACTTCTATCTTGATTTTCCTGCATATTATCGTTTGCTTAATGCAATTTACTTTTTTATTTGGAATCTGATAATCAACCAACTACAAAGTTGATGTAAAATTGGCTTGCAAAGTTACAAAAATGACCTTGAACTTCAATTTTTTGCCAACCTATATTCGATTGCTCCTTTTACAAAATCAATAAACAATGGATGTGCTTTGGTCACAGTACTTTTCAGCTCGGGGTGAAACTGGACTCCCACAAACCACGGGTGATTGTTCAATTCAACGATTTCGACCAATTCTGTATCGGGGTTAACTCCAGTAGCTTTCATACCCGCTTCTTCAAATTGTTTTAGATACTCATTGTTGAATTCATAACGGTGGCGGTGTCTCTCTGATATTTTTACAGATTTGTAGGCTTTGTGTGATTTTGATTTCTTTTTCAATTCACATTTGTAAGCCCCCAATCTCATTGTTCCCCCCATTTGAACCAAATTTTTCTGCTCCTCCATCAATCCTACAACAGGGTGTTCTGTATTTTCGTTCATTTCTATAGAGTCTGCTCCCTTCAATTCCAATACATTTCGTGCAAATTCAATTACGGCACACTGCATCCCCAAGCATATTCCCAAAAATGGAATTTTTTGTTCTCGAACATATTGAATCGCCTTGATTTTTCCTTCAACCCCTCTCGACCCAAATCCTGGAGCGACCAAAACGCCATCCAAACCTTTAAGTTTTTCGGCAACATTTAGGTCATTAATGTACTCAGAATGAATACTGATGACGTTCACCAAGCATTCATTAGAAGCTCCCGCATGTACAAAAGACTCCAAAATAGATTTATAGGCATCTTGCAGCTCTACATACTTTCCGACCAAACCAATATTGACTTCACAGGTAGGGTTCTTCAACCTACCCAAAAAGCGTTTCCATTCGAGCATATCAGGCTGCTTGTGTGATGGCAAACGCAATTTATCCAAAATGATTCTATCCAATTTTTCCCGCAACAAAATCATTGGTACATCATATATTGTATCCGCATCAATGGCTTCAATGACCGCATTGCTTTCCACATTGCAGAACCGAGCTATCTTTTGGCGTATTTCAGGAGTAACATGATGTTCTGTTCGACAGACAAGAATATCAGGTTGAACACCATTTCTAGAAAGCTCCCTTACCGAGTGTTGGGTAGGTTTGGTTTTTAATTCTTTTGCCGCATTGAGGTAAGGCAATAAGGTCAAATGCACTACAATGCAATTGAATTGCCCCTCTTCCCACTTCAATTGTCGCAAGGTTTCAACATAAGGAAGCGATTCTATATCTCCCACAGTTCCCCCCAATTCGGTGATGATAATATCGTATTCACCTTTGTTTCCCAGTCGTTTGACCCGTCGTTTTATTTCATCTGTAATGTGCGGAATCACCTGCACTGTTTTGCCTAAATATTTCCCTTTTCGTTCATTATCAATAACCGTTTGATAAATACTTCCCGTTGTGACATTATTGGCTTGTGAGGTAGGTACGTTCAAAAAACGCTCGTAATGCCCCAAATCCAAATCCGTTTCGGCACCATCATTGGTGACAAAACATTCGCCATGCTCATAAGGATTCAAAGTACCTGGATCGACATTCAAATAAGGGTCAAATTTTTGAATCGTCACCCTAAATCCCCTTGCTTGCAACAACTTTCCCAATGAAGATGCAATAATACCTTTACCGAGTGAAGACGTAACTCCCCCAGTTACAAATATATATTTAGCCATAATATGATGTATCTACTCTCTATTTTAAAACTCAAAAGCTGCAAAAATAGTGGATTCTTTGACAAAATCTGTGATTATAGCCTTTGGAAGTTGATTCCTTTCAAAAACTACCAGTTACATGGATAGTAATCAAATGTTTGCAAAATGCAACTTCCCTATTTAATGAATAACTTTAACAAATCACAAACGCCCCTCTCACTTCCTTTCTAAAGGCTTCAAAACAGAAACAAAAGAATAAACAGTGTTTCTGTAACTCAACACTCACTTACCAAAAAAACAAATGACTTTTCTCGTTTATTTTTTTTCTTTGTCCTCAACCAACCAAGTTCACAGAAACAATGGCTTAATTCTTGCGAATTATAATAGATTTGTGTACTTTTCTGAGCGATATTTACAGATTTATCACAACAAGTTAGTACCAATTAGTGTTTGTAAATTAAATTCGCTTTTTTTAATTATTTAAAGTGGTAAATACCCTTTCTGATGGGCTGGAAACAAGATCAAATAGATAAAATATTAGACAAGTATTTGGAAGGAGAACTTACAGAGGAACAAGTACGTCAAATGCATGAAACACTTGAAAATGGTGATAGCATTACAGATTCAGAACTCGACAAAATCATCCTTCCTGTAGATATTTTGCACCCCAATAAAAAACAAGACCAAACCATTCTGCAACCCAATCCAACTGCAAATATTCACAGCAGGCTGGAGGAATTTAAGCAGTTTGGTCACCATCACCGCCATCCCGCCATCGAAACGACGAAGGCTTATACATTGGTGTTCATTATTGTTTTTTTCACAGTCATCGTCATGGCTCCATTTGTGTACATGCTTTTGCCGATTAGTTTCAATGCAGAGCAATTGTTCAAAAACAATTTTAGCCCCTACCCTATTGATCAAGTCAAAAGAGACTTCAATGGAGATCGTGATATTTCCTCCAAATGGAGAGAAGGTAAAGCCGACTACCAAGATGAAAAATACCACCAAGCGGTTCATACACTAAGCAATATACTCGAAAACACCAGAGATAACCCTTCTCCTCATATTGACCACTTTTATATAGGAGTCAGCTATTTGGCTGGCGATGAACCAGAAGCAGCAGTGGAACACTTTGAAAAGGTCTTGAAAGCCGATTTTATTGGTGATTGGAGAGCTACTACCAATTGGTACTTAGCCCTCGCCTATCTAGAGCTTGACAAAACACAGGATTCCAGAAAATACCTAAAAGAAGTCATTGCAGTAGGTGAAGAAGCTTATAATTATGAAAAGGCATTGAAGTTGTTGGAGAAATTATAAGGCAATTTTGAAGCCTTCAAAGCAGTCTTTTTAACTTCAATACCATTGTATTTCAAATTAAAAAAGGAGTGAATTCAAATTGAGTTCACTCCTTTTTTTGTTTGTGTCAGCATTGATTTCTATCAAGCCTTGAGGCGACATCTTTTTCTAAATACTTGGTTTACATATTATTTACTTCAAGGCTGAAAAAGAAGTCACCTTCACGCTGAATAATAATCCTTTTGCAATTATTCAATCATATCTTCTGTCTGCACATACTCCAATTCTGTATAAAACTTCGACATAACAGCCAAAACAACCGTTGCCACAGTAGTCAATACAACAAAGAACCAGTAATAATCAGCACCTTCTAAGAGTAGACTTCCGTCTGCCTGCTCATTGAAACCGTTCACCATAGCAGTAATGAAATTTCCCAAAGCGATAGAAAGCAAATAGAAACTCATGATGAAAGATTTCATCGCATTCGGAGCTTGTGTATAAGCCATTTCAAGAGCCGTAATCGACACCAATATTTCGGCAGCCGTCAAAAAGATGTAGGCAATGACTTGAAAGATAATCGAAGGCTTGTTCCCTGCCTGAATTTCCATCTCTACCCATGCACAAACTGCAAAAGAAATCGCACACAACAACATTCCCAAACTGATTTTGTGTAAACCTTTGAGTTTGAAAAATCTTTTGTCAATAAATGGATAAATCGCAAAGGCAAATATGGGGATAAATACAATCACAAAAAATGGATTCGCAGCTTGAATCTGAGAAGCCAGCAATTCAAATTGGAAGCCAAATAAATTTACACCTTTGTCCATATCCTGTGCCTGAAAAACCAGTGCAGAACCCGTTTGGTCAAAAACGGAAAAGAAAAAAGCGACAAATAAGTAAATAGGAATCAAGGACACAATGGCTCTTTTGCCTTCGTCACTGAACAGCACTTCAAAATAAGCTTTCGCCCCTACAGGTTTCACAGAAATAAACGAATTTCGCCCCATCCAAAAAAGAAGGGTAGCCACCAACATCAACAAACCAGGTACACCGAAAGCCACATGAGGGCCGTATTTTTCCAACAAAACGGGAATCAACAACATCGACAAAACCGAACCTACATTGATGGATAGGTAAAAATATTTAAAAACCACATCCAACAAGCCTTTGTTTTCTGCCTTAAACTGGTCTCCAACGTGTGCGGACACACAGGGCTTGATTCCTCCTGAGCCAATCGCTATCAAGGTCAAACCAATACTCAGCCCCAATCGGGTATCATCCAATGCCAAAGCCAAATGTCCCAAACAGTAAACCACTGATAGGATAATGATTGTGCGGTATTTACCCAAGAAAATATCGGCAAGCAAGGCTCCAAATATGGGCAGAAAATAGGTCAGCATCACAAAAAGATGGTACCAATATTTGGCTTGACTTTCAGTCATTACGTCCAGTTCGCCACTGCTATTCATCAGGTATTGGGTCATGAAAACGACCAGAATCGCCTTCATCCCATAAAAACTAAATCGCTCTGCAAACTCATTCCCAATAATGTAGGGAATGCCACTGGGCATGGTTTGATTGGTGGTAGAATTACTCATCTATAGAAGTATTTTTTGTTACTATTCAGCACTAAGAACTGCTCAATAAAAAGGAGGATTGGGATGAAAAACCCGACCCTTATGGATTGTAGTAAAAAAAGGAGAAATGGACGTTAA
Organism: Chitinophagales bacterium; assembly: GCA_045105835.1. Lineage (GTDB taxonomy): Bacteria > Bacteroidota > Bacteroidia > Chitinophagales > UBA2359 > JAUHXA01. The sequence continues at coordinate 8,095 of JBGCDY010000890.1, read as the reverse complement.
GAACAGATTGCTGTTTGAAGACAGAGCAAAGCGATGGCAAGTTTCAAGCTGTTTAGTCTATTTCTCCTTTTTTTGCGTTAAGCAATACATTCAGGTCTTGATTTTTGGTTCTTTTTATCAAGAAAAAGAACAGGTAATACATGCACGTTAAAATGATAATAGTAACTATTTTTTAATTATAATTTTTATCCTTACTTTAATTTTCCTCTTAGTAGTTCGTCAGCTTCATCTTATCGGGTCGATATTTAACCAACATCTTCCTATCCAATCAGAAGATTTTACAAAATGACAAACACTACCTGTCCTACTTTCACTTTCTGAGAGAAAATGACTAAATTACTTAGGAACACTTTCAAAATAATTCAGACCAGTTAAGGTTTTAACCAAGTCTAAATCAACGATTTTTTGCGTTTGAATTTGTACTTTGAATTTGAGGTTTTCCTTTACCCCATTCCTTTGATTCCTTCTTTAGCTACAATTCGTTTGACCAAGTTTAGGAAGAACAAACCAATAATGAAGAAAATAATCAAAGGCAAAATGGAAGCCCGCATACTACCTGTCAAGAAAATCAAGTAGCCAAAGACAAGCGTTCCGCTTGAAGTAGCCAGTTTTTCGGTGATGTCGTAGAAACTAAAAAAGGTCGCTGTGTCCTCCGTTTCGGGGAGCATTTTGGCATAAGTCGAGCGAGAAAGTGCTTGGATTCCGCCCATCACAAAACCCACTGATGCTGCCATCCCCAAGAACTGCCACTTGTTTGCCACAAAATAGCCAATGATACAAATCAATCCCCATATCGAACAAGCCAACATCAAACTCGGAATATTCCCAATTTTGCTCGAAGAACGAGAAAAGAAAAACGCTCCTGCAATCGCCACCAACTGAATCGCCAAAATGGACATAATCAAAAAACCTGTCTCAATTCCCAGCTCTTTGCTACCATAAGACGAAGCCAAATAAATCACCGTTTGTACGCCCATGCTGTAAAAGAAAAAGGCAAAAATGAAGTTTCGCAATCTTGGCAAACCCTTCAATTCACGAAAAACTTTTCCCAGTTCTTGGTAGCCCTTGAAAATGATATTGCCCTTTGCTTCCTTTTTGAAGACATTACTCGGCAAATAATGGAAAGGAATGTGGGCAAACAAAAACCACCAAATCCCTACTGACAAAAACGAAATTCGAGCAGGTAAGGAAGGGTCGGTAATCCCAAACCATTCGGGCTTTTGAATCATCATCAAATTAAAAACCAGCAAAATAACGCTCCCTGCATAACCCATAGCAAAACCCTTTGCACTAATCTTGTCGTGGTCTTCTGCATCTGCAATGACAGGCAGATAAGAATTGTAGAATACAATACTGCCTGTAAATCCAATGGATGCCATCCCAAAGGCAATCATCCCAAATTCAAATGTTTCGGGGGTGAAAAAGAACAAAGTCATACACGAAAGCGAACCAATGTAGCAAAACATCCGCATAAAAAGCTTCTGCCGTCCTGTATAATCTGCCATTGCCGATAAAATCGGGGACAGTAAAACCATTATAAAAAACGAAGCCGAGATCACATAAGACAACAATTGGGTGTTGATAAACTGCATCCCAAAAAAAGAAACCATGTCAGAAGTTACATTCCCTGCGGCATCTTTGGTCGTCGTAATCGCATTGTAGTAGATAGGAAAAACGGCAACGGTAATCACCAAAGAATACACCGAATTTGCCCAGTCGTACATCGCCCAAGCATTGATGATTTTTTTATCGCCTTTTTTGAAGTGAGCCATAGAGGATAATGAAGTGTTGGTTAGTAAACCAGTAAAATAAATACCAACCTTAATTCCCACTTTGAAGGGGGATTGGGGAATGTTAGCTAAAGAAAACGGAATTTATTTTATTGGTAATTCTTAATATGGATTGAATATTTGATTCAACCGCAATTGTCGCTTTAAGTTAGCAGAAATTTATGGGAAGTGAAGAAATTGGAGGAAATATTTGACATTTCTCCAAGGATAAGGAAGAAATAAGATGGGTTTCCCTTTACTTTGAATTACAAATTATATTGCAATAACGAAATCATGTTTTTCATTAAAAAAATACATTTGTAAAAAAACAAAAATTCTATTAACTTTGACTACCAGATAAATACCTCAATACTGGCTGATCATAATTGATATAACCCAACTCGAAAGCAAATGAAAAGCAAATCTATATCAACCAAAAATCATGAATTGACATTTGAAGCAGATACCCTTATCATAAAAGAATATGGACGGTCTCCTTCACTCAGCACTCCAAAAGAAATCAGCGCAAATGAGAGGTTGAAGAAAATTTTAGAAAAAATACTTCAAGTTTACTCTATTTTAATCATATCCTTTTGGTGTTTGGGATACTTCCAACAGATACCTCTACCTAATTTTCTGCAAGATTCCCCCACCCTTAACTTCCTCTTCCTAATTTCACTTTGGGTAGGTACTCTTATTAAAGATTTTTTTTTACGAAGAGCAATCATCAAATCAATCAAATACACAGAAATCAATCATATCATTCACAAAAAAAGTTTTTGGGGCATTCACACTGCTACTATCTGCTTCAATAACACCTTAGAACAAGGAAAAATCGTCGTTGTATTTGGCCAAACAATTATGCATGCGTCAACTGATTGGGGTCAATTCAAAAGCGAAGTCATCAAATGGGAGCTCGCTAATAACAAAACAATGCACTCTGATTATCAACAAACTGCAAAACAAAAAGGCATCCATCAAAGCCTTTAACATTGATGAATGCCCTACATTTCAATACATATTTTCACTTCAAAATCTCGACCTATCAGCCCTTTATCTTCGCCTCCACAATCTCCAAAATCTCAGACTCCAAAGCTTTTGCTTTCGCTACCATTGCAGCACCAGAAGTCAACTTATCAGTGATAAAATCTTTGTCATCCAGCCCATCAGCATTGATTTGCACATTCAAAAAAGCACCAATTGCAGCCGTTCTTGCACAAGCAGCTCCCACGCCTGCATCCGAAACCGAAGCGGGATTCCCAATTTCTGCCATTGCTTTGAGGACTTCCATTGAAGCCAAAGAAACTTCGATGATTCGATAAGGCACTTCAATTGCATTTTTAGTCGCATTTTGCAGTGCTGCTTTACGGGCTGCTTTTTCGGCAGTCGTCTTTTTAGGCAAACGAATCGCCGCCATGATTCCATTGAAGGCATTGGTATCTTCGTCCACCAATTGCAGCAATTGACGCTTGAAGCTTTGTCCTTTTTCTGCCCATTCCGAAAATTCTTCCCAGCGGTCATCCCAGCCTCGCTTGTGTGCCGAAAGATTCGCTACCATTGTACCCAAAGAAATACCCAAAGCCCCGACATAAGCAGAGATAGAGCCACCTCCAGGTGCAGGTGATTCCGAAGCCGTTTCATTCGCAAAACCTTGTAGGTTCATTTGCAGCAAAGGCGTACTATTGGCATCTTCTAATAAGTATTCAATGATTTTCTTTTGGGGGTCAAAAGGACTCAATTCATCCAAACCCATTGTTTTGACTGCAATGTGAATCAGTTCTGCTTCTGACACTCCAACCGAACGTTGCTGTTGCTTCAAAAAATACCTCCCTGCCTCCAACATAGACTTCAATGGCACCAAACCCACTAATTCAGAACCCGTTACCCGCATTCCACGATTTTGTGCGCTTTTGCAAACTTCATCAAAAGCAATGTGCAAAGGCGTAATACTGATATTGGTCAAGTTCATCGAAATTTGGCATTGCGCATATTCTTCAATGTACCAACCAATGGCTTTCACTGCCTTACAGGCCCCTGGTTCACGCAGCGCATTACCTTCTTCATCTCGTATGATTTTGCCTGTAATCGAACCACCTTCACGTTTTGTGCGTCCATTCTCCCGCACATCAAATGCAATAGAATTGGCTCGACGAGTGGAAGTCGTATTGATGTTCACATTGTAGGCAATCAAAAAATCTCTTGCACCAATCGCAGTCGCTCCTGTCTTCTTAGCACGCTCATTAAACTCAGCTGGCCCTGCATCGGGAGTCCATTTTTCATTCCCTAATTTTTTGACCAAACCCTCATACTCTCCAGAACGAACGATTGCCAGATTTTTTCGGACGGGCTGACTTGCAGCACTTTCATAGAGATATATCGGAATACCCAATTTACTTCCCACTCTTGCAGCCAATTGACGAGCGCATTCCACTGCCTCTTCCATACTTACTCCCGAAACAGGTATAAACGGACAAACATCTGTTGCTCCAAATCGAGGATGCTCTCCACTGTGTTTTGACATATCAATCAACTCACCTGCTTTTTTAATCGCCTGAAAAGCAGCTTCTACCACCACTTCTGGTTCACCTACAAAAGTCACAACAGTTCGGTTCGTTGCTTTCCCAGGGTCAACATCCAAAAGTTTTGCACCTTCAACAGCTTCAATCTGATCGGTGATTTGTCGGATGATGTCCATGTCTCTACCTTCCGAAAAATTGGGTACACATTCGAGGATTCTTTTCATTTGTATCTAATTTTATGTTTGTTTTTGAGCCTTTAATTGTAACGCTTAGAAATCTTAAGCAATCTACCATGTTTATCCTAACAACTAAAATCCCCTAATCACCTGTTTACCAACAGTATTTTTCATTTTAATTGTTATTTTAATTTTCATTCACTACTTAAACTCTTGTTATTTCCCCAAGGTTTCTTTCAAACTCTCTAGGCTTTTCTTCATACTACCAAAAAACAGTTGATCTCCCACCAAAAAAATAGGGCGTTTGAGGAAAGTATATTCTTCCAAGATGTAGTTTTTGTAATCTTCTTCTCCCAATTCTTTTTTGTTCAATTCCAAAAGGCGGTACTTCCTCGCCCTGCGGCTAAAAAGACTTTCGTAACTCCCGCTCAATTTCTTCATCTCTTCCAATTGCTCAGGGCTAATTTTTTCTACCTTAATATTTTGGTGTTCAAACTCTTCACCAATACCTGCTTCCTTCAATATTCGCTGATTCGTGCTACAAGTAGCCAAATGATATACTTTTTTTCGCATGATTTCTATCTTTAATTTTTGATGGGCAAAAATAAGAAACCCTTCAAAGATAAGTTCACAATCCTGCTTTTTTGTTATTCATTGCAGCAGTACTTCAAAAATTGAATTTACCAAAACCTTAGTGAAAGCTCATTCAATTTTGCATTTTCATCCAAAGAAAATGCCCTTTTTCGAGGTTTTCTGCCCAAAAATGTGTATATTTAGAAGGCCTATTCAAATAACATTTTTTAGCAAAATTGATTTTAACCACAACCACTAACTCATTTGCATGAAAAGAATGTTCTCAAATATATTCTCTTTCAACTCAAGGCTTATCTTCTTTATAAGTCTCAACATCTTACGTCCTACTTCAAATAAAAGAATTGAAGTAAACATAGGTAAGTTGAATTCCAAAACCTTTTCATTTTTTACTTTCCTTTTAATAACACCATCATTCGTTCTTCATTTCAATCCCATAAAGTCTGTTATCTATTCTTCATCGTTTTTCTCTCTTCAACTGAGTTCAATTTATTCTTCTTTTATCTCTCTTTCCAAAACTTTCGATTCTATTCTTCTCAATATTTTTACTAATTTTTTCCTTTTACAGAATCCTCCAAGCATAGACTTCTCTTTCGCTTATATCTTTTCTCAAAGAGAGTGATGAGTAGAAATTCCATTTTAACATTTGCAAACAAAACAACCATGCTATCCCCAACAAAACCTCTTACATTATGCAGAACTACATCAATTATCTACTTGAAGATTTATACACCGCAAAAATAAATATTACAAAAAACACGAACTCTTATGATCTAAACTATACGAATCTCTCATTCACCCAAGTGCCCTGCAAAAGCATGGCAGAGTGGTTTGGTATCGAACAGTATGCATTTCCTCCTTCATACAAGTTATCCAAGAAACAAACCGAACAATTGAACAATGCCATTATAGAACTTTGGCAGGTCTTCAATATTGATACTATTTTTCCAGAAGAAATGTCTTGCAGAGACCGATACGCACAACTCACCCGTTTTTGGAAACACAAAGTTCAGTACATCCCCAATAGTAAATGGACAGTAGATTGGAGTAAGGGATGGCAGGAAGAAAAAGCACTCTGATTTTTGATTTCCTTAATTTTATTTTTTTACAAAACAATTGTCTCTCAAAATTACGGCACCTTCCTATAACACCCTCCTTTACCCTAAAAAATATTTACATTTTATTAAAACAAATAAAACAATAAAAACTACTTAACACACTTAATAAAAACCAACTAATCCAACAATCAAAATACATTTAATGTTTTATTAATTTGATTACTTTTTAGCACCACCTTCAATGCAACTTTCCCCTTAAATTTCGCACCATTGTATGTTGCGTTTGTATTGTGTCAGGAAAGTGGCGGTTTCTTTTACCCAATAAACCTCCCTTCTATTTGCTCAAAACTATTATTATATTTGTTGCGCTCCTCAATTCATAGCCCCGATTTAAGTCCTAAAACGTACAGTTTTAATTAAACCAAACACAGTTAATCTAACCTTTTGGAAGGTTGGACAGATAAATCGTATCTATGATGAGAATTTTACTTCTTCTTACCTGCATGGTTCTCCTATGCAATCACCAATCCTATGGTCAAGTTTATAATATGAGTAACAACAGCGTCACCGATGCTACTGGAACTTTGTATGATAGTGGTGGGCCTACCAACGATTATCAGGATGGTGAAGACTTTGTTTTCACAGTATGTCCTACGGCCCCTTGTGAGTGTGTAAAATTAGACTTTGACTTTCTTGACCTTGAGTTTAACAATCCTCCTTTTGCCCCTCCTAATTTTTGGGACATCTTATATATACACAACGGAAACTCTACTTCTGCCCCACAAGTAGCATCTTTGGGTGGATCTGGATTGCCTTATGATATTTATTTAGACAGTGGATGTGTCACTTTTCACTTCGTTTCTGACAATTCCGTAAACTGGGATGGATGGGAAGTAGCCTGGTCTTGTTCACCTGATGATTGCCCTGAAACCATTCAAACAAGTGCTTCTGAATATACGACAAGTGAATTAATAGAGGATGTTTTTGTATCGGGTTCATGTGTCAACATTTCAAATATCAGCTTCTCAGGTACAGGAAGTGCAGTAGGAAGTTTTTCTAATGGCAGTGCTATTGGCATTGAAGAAGGTATTGTTTTATCTACAGGTTTTTTAAGTAGCATTCCAGGGTTAAATAACAGCAACGGTATTTCAAATAACTTACCAGCAGGAGGGGATTCAGACCTTGATGATATTATTGCAAGTACGGGAGAGACCACAGAAGATGCCTCTATCTTAGAGTTTGATTTCGTCCCAACTACCAATGAAATAAGCTTCAAGTATGTATTTGCTTCTGATGAGTACCCTGAATATGTTTGCAGTGAATACAATGATGTATTTGCTTTTTTCATTAGTGGACCAGGCTTCACTGGCAATGAGAACATAGCTTTGGTACCAGGCTCCAGTACCGCCGTTGCAATTAACTCTGTAAACAATGGATCTGTTGGAAGTTCAAACAATTCCGATATATCCAACTGTACGAGTCTTGGAAACTCAGCTTATTATGTTGATAACATAGCGGGCCCTCACCTTGAATTCGATGGTTTTACGACCGTTTTAACAGCAACAGCAGATGTCACTCCCTGTGAAAGCTATCACATCAAACTCGCCGTAGCAGATGTAGGAGATTCATTCTTCGACTCAGCTGTTTTCTTAGAAGCCAATAGTTTTGCAGCAGGAGAAGGGGCGATTGTTTCAGCAAGTACAGCCAACACATCTAGCTCTTCCAATGAAATGTATGAAGGTTGTGATGCAGGGTTCTTCTTGTTTGAAAGAGGAAATGCAGATGATTTGAGTGGTCCTTTCACCATTGATTTTGAAATAGGTGGCTCTGCCACAGCAGGTATAGATTATTCTCCTTTTCCTGGCTCTATCGTCATTCCAGCAGGAGAAACCAGTATTCAAATTGACATTACTGCCTATTTAGACGGACTCCTTGAAGGCTCAGAAGACATTACGGTAACGGTACTAAATAATTTTTGTGTT
>JBGCDY010000889.1:0-14461 GCA_045105835.1 Chitinophagales bacterium | reverse complement strand
ATGGTTTCCACATTTTCCACTTGCACTAATTGTCTGCGGTCAAGGTGGTCTTTTTGCTCAATTTTTCAGCCTGTTGAATCATCTTCATCATCTCTTGACGGTAGCCATTTCTATCCTCGCCTTTTGCGTTTTTAGCCATTTTTAGTAGGTCATTGTAGCTCAATTTCTTTTTCAATGAAGCTTTTTGGAGCAATAGACCAAAGCTGGTAACCGTCGATGCCCATTGAAGATTGGTCGACGCAGTATCAAATGATTGGTAATCCGTTTTCACCAAAGTTGTTTCGGTTTGGGTACTCTTGTCGGCAGTAGGTTCTTTGTAGCGAACCTTGACAGTAAGTATTTCACCAGTATTGGCGAAGGAATTGGATTTAGTAGTTTTTTTGGTTTGGTATTTTAATCCGTCAATATTGGAGGATTCGTCTTTGTAAGGAACATTTGAAGGAACGATTTCATAGAGTGCGGTGACAGAGTGACCTGCTCCCATTTCGCCTGCATCTTTGGTATCGTCATTGAAGTCTTCATCTGCTAATCTACGATTGACATAACCTATCAAACGGTAGGCTTGTACTTCTTTGGGATTGAATTCCAATTGGAGTTTGACATCTTTGGCGATGGTGTGGAGCGTACCACCGAGTTCCTTGATAAGGACTTTTTGGGCTTCTTTGATGTTGTCAATGTAGGCATAGTTGCCATTGCCATGATTCGAGAGTTCCTCCATTTTTTGGTCTTGGTAATTGCCTGTTCCGAAGCCTATAACGGTCAAAAAAATGCCTGTTTTGCGCTTTTCTTCAATGAGTTTGGTAAGCTGCCCATTGGAGGAAACACCTACATTGAAGTCTCCATCGGTTGCCAAAATGACTCGGTTGTTGCCGCCTGATGCAAAATTTTGGTAAGCTAAATCATACGCCAATTCAATGCCTGCTCCTCCTGCTGTTGAGCCACCTGCTTCGAGTTTATTTAGTGCATTGAGGATTGTTGCTTTCTGGTTGCCTTTTGTGGGAGGCAAAACGACTCCTGCTGCTCCTGCATAGACGACCATTGCGACTCGGTCTTCAGGGCGGAGTTGCTCGACCAAAAGTTTGAATGCATCTTTCAACAAGGGAAGTTTATTAGGGTTATTCATCGAACCTGATACATCCATGAGGAAAACCAAATTTTGTGGAGGCATTTGGGCGGTTTCGATTTTGCGTCCTTGGAGTCCGACCAACGCCAATTGGTGTTTTGGATTCCACGGGCAATCGCTGAGTTCGGTATTGATGGAGAAGGGAATATCTTCGTTGGTTGTGGGGTAATCGTACTCAAAATAGTTAATCATTTCTTCGATGCGAATGTCGTAAGGATGTGGTAGTGTATTTCTATTGAGGTTGTTGCGGAGGTAACTGTATGCAGCATTATCCACATCTATGGAGAAGGTAGAAAGTGGATTTTTGACGACACTTAAAAGTGGGTTCAAGTAGGAATCTTGTTTTTTGGAGGTATTAGGTGAGGGAAGGGTTTCTTTTGTATCGTAGTCTTTTTTTGCCAATTGGACTGATTTTGATTGAGTGGGTTTGGGTTTTCTTGCTGGAGATTTAGCACGACTTTTTCCTGCGAACAGCCTTTTTTTCTTACTGCCCGTGATTACGACACATTCCTGTAAAGACATGATGGCTACTTTAAGTTGGGCGCTAATAATCGTGACTCCCGTTGGTTTTACCTCCACAGAGTCGACTTCGTGGTTTCGATAGCCAATGTAGCTAAATACGAGTGTGTGAGTGCCAACTGGAGCTTTTAGAATGTATTTCCCATCTATATCAGTTATACTTCCGTGAGTTGTGCCTTTTACTACCACCGCCACACCAATCAATGCTTGACCTGTTTCATCGGTTACTTTGCCTCGTATTTCGCCTTCTTGGGCGTGGATATTGAAGGAGAAGCAGCATTGAAGGAAGACAAACAATAGACAAAAAGAAAATAGATTTTTCATAATAAAAAGGGATTGGTGTTGAAAAATTGTGGATTAGACTTTCGGCTTGTATCAAAAATATAATCTATAACTGTAAAGATGCAGAACCAATAGCTATTGGTGTCTGACTAAGGCAATTTCAACTAATAAATCCGTCATTTATACGTGTATCTTTTTTCATTATACTTCGTTAAAAAGCCTCGCCATAGCGTTGCTATGTCTATGTTTTTTGCCTCGTCTAATAAAAAAATATTTCCGCAAAATTGCCTATTTATTAATTTGAAAATACCTAAGAATTCCAATCACCAATAAATTCATTCCCTCTTTAAGTCAGGGCATTTTCAACTCCCGAATCCAAGGTATAAAGGCAGGAAGTCTCCAAACTATCCCCCCTTTCTCGGATGCGCTTCATATCGATTCGGTCTCCTCGAAGTGCAAAAACATTGATGTCTGCAATCGGTACTTCACGGTCTAAAGAAACAGTCGTTTTTTGTTCTGTGTAAGAATCCCCTTCTCCTTCAATAGAGTTGTACTCTCCCAAAACTTCGCTGAAAAAATAGTACAAATGAACATCCTTGGGGATTCGAGCCAAGACAAACAGTTTTTTCATGTATTTCTCTGCCAGTTTTCGAGAAGATTCTTTGTTGTCCTTGTCAAAATCGGTAATCACTGTAATGACATTTAGCTTCGCCTTCCAATTGCGCTTCAATAGATAAGCCACCAAAAGTGCAATATTGACATCCTCCACACGGAAATCACTGAAATCATCCAAGTTATTGAAGTAAATCCACAAATTCGCCGTTTTCTCCAAGCCCAAACCCACCTTGCGGTAAGGCACATAGAGCATTGCCCCCATTTTGTAAATCCGAGCCTGCTGCAATAAAGTAGCCGTTTCCTTGTCTTCACTTTCATCATCTGTCAAACTGAGAAACAAGATATTGGGACGAAAGAAAGCCGCTTTTAGAGATTGCATACCCGTCAAAACGCCCGCCAAATATGTCTCACTTTCTACCGTTGCGGCACGGGCACTGATGTCTTGTTCTTGAAAATAGGCAGCCAATTCTTGCAGACGGTTGTCCAATGTATTGTCTTTCAAGCTCGTTGTGAAGCCCAGTATTTTGATAGACCCTTTGGGATTGACAATCGAATAAATCATTCGATACCCTCGCATAATATCGTTCTTATCCTTTGCAGGCAGCAAAAGGTTGGGCTGCCAAGTTCGTTCGGGAGCATCGGGAAGTTTGTTCACCACCTTTGCAGCCCACTCTGCCAAAGAATTGAACATTCCACTACGGGTATCCCCGTGAATGGTTTGCAGATTTCGTTTCACCAAAAAAACATACACTCCCACTACAATCCCGATTGAAATCAAGCCAAAAACAGCATTGATGATGAACATCACAAAGAAACAACCAATCGTTCCCAACAAAGGCACCATAATCGGCACTCGAAGTGTAGGGCGAAAACTGATTTGCCCCAAACTTTGCTCCACCAAAACCACTACATTAATCATCGCATAGGTAATCATGAAAAACATGGTAATCAAAGGCGCAATGGCATTCAAATCACGCATCAAAAGAGCAACCGTGACAATGACCACTGTAATCATCAAAGCAATGCGAGGCTCTCCTTTTTTGTCGAGTTGGGTCAGTTTGTCATTGAAAAATAAGATTTGGTTTTGTCCCAAAGCCTGCAATATGCGAGGCGCACCTACCAGAGAGGAAAGAGCCGAAGAAAGCGTAGCTCCCAATAAACCCGCCACTACAATTGGTGCCCAAATGGCTTTGTCAATCAAGATGGTATAATTACTCACCAATTCTTCGGGAGTAGCCAAAAGTGCCAACACCACTGCCAAACCCATATAAACCACCACACTCAATAAGATAGCTCCCAATGTTCCGACAGGAATATTGACCCGAGGATTCTCCAATTCTCCCGACATATTTGCGCCTGCCATAATCCCCGTCACCGCAGGGAAATACACCGCAAAAACCAACCAAAAGTTAGAACCACTATAATTGTTTTCGGGCGAACCAGCGTACGTTCCGAACCAATCAAAGTCGTAGTGCAATTCGTGGATAAACAAACCACCGACAATCGAAATAATGGAACCAAAAATGATTGCCATGATGAAATATTGAATCTTGAAGGCAAAATCGGTACTGATGTTCACAATCAAAAAGACCAATAAAAAAGTGAGTCCGTCCACCAATAAAGTAGGGTGTTCTGGAAAAATCCAGTTCCAGCCTTCTCTAAAACCAAATACATACATCGCCACCGCTAGGGCTTGTGAAAAGTAAAGCGGAATCCCAATTGCGCCTCCAGCTTCCAAACCCAATGACTTGGCAATGATAGAAAAAGCCCCTCCTGCTCCAATGCGAATATTGGTCGTGATGGAAGACATAGAAAGTGCTGTAAAAAGGGTAATCGTACACGCCAAGCCAATGATTCCAAAAGCTCCCAATAAGCCTGCATTGCCCACTACCCAACCTTCTCGAAGATACATAATCACCCCCAAAATGGTCAATAAGGCAGGGGTAAACACTCCCTGAAATGTACCAAATTTAGTAGGTCCTTTCTTTTTTGCTTCCTTTTTGGAAGCTGTTTTATTTTTGGAGAAAAATGCCATGAGAATTGATAAAATTGCTCCTTGCACTCCTTTGCAGTGGGTGCACAGTTGCTTGAATAAAAAATTGAAGGTGAAAATAATATTTTTGTTGTTTGTAAACAATTCTATACAGCAATCATTCCTTTTTATATGAATTTACTTCAAAACATTAAAGACTTACTTCCCTATACCCGCCCCTTTCTGTTCGTGGATGAGCTTTTGGAAATAAACGAAAATGGGGTAAAAGGGACATATACTTTCCGCAAAGACGAGTACTTTTACCAAGGACATTTGCCCAACAATCCGATTACTCCTGGCGTGATTCTGATAGAAACCATGGCTCAAATTGGTTTGGTTACTTTGGGAATGTTCCTAATCAAAGCCCACGAAAACCCTCAACCCGTTGACTTTGCCTTTAGCAGCTCAGAAGTAGAATTCTTGAAAATGGTGCTTCCAGAAGAAAAAGTCTGGGTACAGTCAGAAAAGGTCTATTTTCGCTTTGGCAAATTGAAGTGTAGGGTCGTGATGACCAATGCAGCAGGAGAGAAAGTCTGCAAAGGGCATTTGTCGGGGATGATAGTGAAGAAATAATGTTTCATTAGGAATCGGATACCTTAAAGGTATCCGATTCCTGAAAAATCCAAAATTATCAAACGAGTCGTTATAACAGGAATGGGCGTAGTCGCTCCAAATGCCGTCGGATTAGCTGACTTTGAAGCCGCATTGAAGGAAGGGAAATCGGGGATTCGATTCATTGAAGAATTGAAGGACTTGAAATTTTCTTGTCAAGTGGGTGGAGAACCACCTGTTTCGGAAGAACAAAAACAACAGTATTTTTCGGAACTGGAACTGAAACGCCTCAAGGCCAACGGTGTACTCTATGGCTGCATGGCAGGCATAGAAGCATGGAAAGACGCAGGGCTTGAGGTATCCAACCGAAAAACGGACGAGGCAGATTGGGACAGCGGTTGTATTATGGGCGCAGGTTTGGCGAGTGCAAGGGCGATTCGCTATGCCATGTATATGATTGACGAACTGAAAACGAGACGTTTAGGCAGTACGATTACCCAACAAACCATGTCAAGTGGAGTGAGTGCTTATTTGGGTGGAATGCTGGGTTTGGGCAATCAGGTGACAACCAATGCTTCAGCTTGCAGCACTGGAACAGAAGCGATTATCATGGGTGCAGAACGCATTCGGTTGGGCAAAGCCAAACGGATGTTGTGTGGCGGTTGTGACAGTTCAGGGGCTTATGTTTGGGCGGGATTTGATGCCATGCGGGTTTTGAATCGGCGTGGAAATGATGCTCCTGAAAAAGCTTCTCGACCGATGAGTGAGACTGCAATGGGTTTTGTGCCAGGAGGCGGTGCGGGGGCTATGCTCTTGGAGGACTTGGAGAGTGCTTTGGAGCGGAATGCGCCGATTTATGCGGAAGTTTTGGGTGGGTTCACCAATTCTGGTGGACAGCGAAATTCTGGCAGTATGACGGCTCCAAATCCCTTAGGAATAGAGCGTTGCATTTTGGGCGCATTGAAGGATGCCAACATTGAAGGGAAGGACATTGATGCCATTTCTGGGCATTTGACAGCGACCATGTTTGATGCGGGTGAAGTGGCTACTTGGGCAAAAGCATTGCAGCGAAAAGGAGCAGATTTCCCCTATATCAATGCCCTCAAATCCTTGATTGGTCACTGTTTGAGTGCAGCAGGAGCGATTGAAGCGGTGGCTGCGGTACTGCAATTGAAGGGAGATTTCTTACACGCTTCTTTGAATTGTGAAGATTTGCATCCCAAAATTGCAGAGCTTATTGATTCCAAAAGAATCCCACAAACTTTTCAAAAAGCAGAGCTCAACATTTTCGCCAAAAGTAGTTTTGGTTTTGGGGATGTGAACAGTTGTGTTATCTTTCGAAAATATAGATAAGAAGTGGGAAGCGAGAAGTCAGAAAATAATTTTATACAAAAAAGAAAATCAATATGACCCAACAAGAAATTACTGAAAAGCTGCAAACCATTATTGCAGTCTATGTGGAAGACAAAAGCACACTCGAAAACATCAGTGGAGAAACCAATTTACTGAGTGATTTGGACATCAACTCGGCAAATTTGGTGGACATTATCATTGATGTAGAAGATGCTTTTGATATTGAGATTGACGATGATTCGGCAGAGAAAATGTTGACTGTCAAGGATGCTGTTGAAGTAGTACAGTCAAAAATCGGATAGTAAGGAACTTTTTGATGTGTGTTTTTATTTATAAAAATGTATTTTTTATTGGATAATTGTCCAAATAAAAGAATTGAATACGTCTATGAGGGCGTATTATTTTTCGCTAAATCATTTCTATGAAATTATCAGAAATACACTACCAACGTCCAAACATGGACACACTCAAACAAACCCTCGAAAATCTTTGCACTCAATTTGAAAACGCCGAAAATGTAACGACGCAATTGAAGGTCATTCACAAAGTCAATGAATTAAGAATTGATTTTCAAACGATGGCTGCCTTGGCGAGTATTCGCTACAACCTCAACAGTTTTGATGAACTTTACGAAAAAGAGCAGTCCTTTTTTCATCAGCAATATCCTCTATTGGGAACGCTTGTCAATCGCTATTGTCGAATTCTTTTGGACAGTTCCTTTCGAACAGAATTGGAACAAAAGCTGGGGAAACGCTTGTTTGAAAAAGCAACCATGTTCGTGGAAGGCGTGACGGAAGAAGTCGAAAGTATTGAACAAAAAATGAGTGCATTAGAAGGCAACTACTTCAAAATACTTTCGCAAGGAACAGTCACCTTTCAAGGAGAAAATCATTCATTGAGGGGCATGGGCAAATTCAGTCAATCTACTGACCCAGAAGTTCGCAAGGCTGCAAAGGATGCTTTTTATGATTTTTGGGCATCAAAAGCGGAAGCGTTTCATGCAAATTTTGACCAATTGGTACAGCTTCGTGTAGAGAGTGCCAAAACATTGGGATTTAAGAATTACGCCGAAGAATGTTACAACAATTCTGACTACAATGCCGAGCAGGTATCGAATTTCAACAAGGCAGTATTGAAGTATTTTGTGCCGATTGAAGCACGCTTGCATGAACGAAGATTGAAGCGTTTGGGCGTAAAAGAATTGCGCTATTACGACACTTTGCAGTACAAAAATGGCAATGCCAAATTGCAGGTAAGCAAGGATGAAATGTTGTCGACTGTCCAAAAAATGTTTTCCGAGCTTTCTCCAGAAACAGGTGAATTTTGCGAATTTATGTTGGACAACGAGCTGATTGATAGTGAAATCCGAAAAGGAAAATCCTCTGGTACATTCATCACTCCAATGGGCAAATATGGTCAGGGTTTTATCAATGTCAATTTCAATGGTTCAGCCAACGATTTTGGCGCTATCGTACACGAAATGGGACATGGTTTTCAGTTTCGTCAGACCTATCAAGAAGGAATCCATCTAATCGAATACCTCTTCCCGCAAAGCGAAATCAGTGAAATGCACGCACTTGGAATGGAACTCCTGACTTGGGATTGGCAGTCGCTTTTCTTTGGAGAATACACCAAAAAATTTCAACTAAGCCATATCGCTGACTTATTGGATACCATTACATCCTGTTGTTTGGTAGAGGATTTCCAACAGTTTATTTACCGTCATCCAAGTGCAAGCCCCACAGAACGCAACCAAAAGTGGTTAGACCTCAATAAATCCTATTACCCCTACCGCACAGAAGCATCTCGTGAAAATCCTTATTTGAAGGATGGGCATAATTGGCTGATGAATGGTCACATTATGTGCCGTCCTTTTTATGCAGTCGATTATTCACTCGCAAGTCTTTGTGCCGTTCAGTTTTGGATGAAATGGCAACAAAACAAAGAAACGGCATGGCAAGATTACCTGCGTTTGTGCAAGGCTGGAGGAAAATACGATTATTTTGAGACATTGGAATTGGCAAACTTGCGCTCACCGTTTGACGAGAATGTGATTCGGGAAATTGCAGAACTTTTGAGTGATTGGTTGAAGCAAGTAGATGATAGTGGGTTTTAATCTTCAATCTGTATAATCGCCTGCAATTCTTCCTCACTCGGCAATGCCAACATATATTTCGACACAAACAACTGATTGTCTATGCCTCCCAAAGCATATTTCACCTTTGCATCGTGTTTGTGGGTACACAGCACGATGCCAATTGGCGGATTATCATCTGCTTGCACCACATTTTCTTTGTAATAGTTGAGGTAAAAATTCATTTGTCCCACATCATTGTAATGAAAAGCACGTATTTTCAAATCAATCAAAACGTGGCATTTCAAGATGCGGTGATAAAAAACGAGGTCAATTCGGTCGTGTTCATTGTCGATGGTGATGCGTTTTTGGCGACCTTCAAAACAAAATCCGATGCCCAATTCCTGCAAAAAGGCTTGAATTTTGTCAATCAAAGCCGTTTCCAATTCGTGTTCTGAATAACTTGGTCTATCCTCTAAACCCAAAAAATCCAACAGAAAAGGTTCTTTCATCATGTCTTCGACTCGTTCAATTGCGCCATCGTTTTGAATGCTTTTGAGCAATGCCTTTTTGTCTTTGGACAATCCCATTCGCTCCAATAAAAGGGAATGAATGTGTCGCTTCAATTCTCTTGCACTCCAATTTCCTTTGATGGCTTGTTGTTCGTAGAAGGTTCGTTTGAGTGGATTATCGATTGCCATCAACTCTATGAAGTGACCAAAAGAAAAATGAGTCAATAATTTTTTGACAGGTACAGAAAAATCATTTTGTTTAACTGGTTGAGACAATATCTTAAATAATGGCATAGACAGCTCTAAACCAGATCTTTGTAATTGTGCCGTCACTGACGGCATAATTTGAGGGTAAGTTTGATAAAAAAGTCTGTATTTGTTTAAGCTTCTATATGACATACCTTTCAACCTCTTCTGTTTCAATTCATCTGCCAATGACCTCAGCAACTTAGTCCCATATTTCGCCCTGTCTTCTCCCTTTTGTTCGTACTCAAAAATGTAAAATCCAATCAGCCAATTTCGGATGACTAATTTTTGATTAACTGATTGAGCTGCCTTTTTTTGAAGGTGGGATTGGGTATCGGTGATTGCGAGAATTAGTTTGTCAAAGTTCATATCTTGTAGTTTTGTCTATTCTTCAATTGGGTCGCCAGTGACGGCCCAATTGAAGAATAGATTTTAGTATATTTTTGCAATGATAAGAATAAAAAATAATTTCGCAAAATGCAAAATAATTATTTATGAAGCGACACAATGGAATGAGACCACAGGATATTGTAATATTGTTGAAAATTATTGCTCAAGGAGGGAAAAGAGTACGATTAACTTCAATGGCTAATGATTTGTATATCAGCTTATCAGAAGTATCAGAAGGTCTACACAGGTGTAAATTCGCAAAATTAGTGGATGAACACAAAAAATTAGTTAACAGAGCTGCTTTGTTTGAATTTCTCGTGCATGGAATCAAATATGTATTTCCTTTGGAGGCAGGACGATTGGTTTATGGATTGAAAACGGCACATTCTACCGAAAGCCTTCAAAGTTTGTTTCCTAATTCTGACGAAGATGTTTTTGTTTGGGAAATGAAAGGAGGCACGGTCAAGGGTCAGGCACTCACCCCACTCCACAAAAATGTGGCTTTGGCGGCAAAAGACGACCCCAAACTGCATGAATTGTTGGCATTGGTGGACATCATTCGGCTTGGAATAGCAGAAGAATCCACCATAGCTGTGGAAAAATTGAAGGAGTTGATGGAACTATAAGAGCTTCTTTTTAAAGGAAGTATCAAGCCGCCAAAGCGATTCCCTGTTTTTCTTGTGTTTTGGCAATGTGCCGGTGCATCACCCAAAACCACAAGGGCGGAAACATGGACAAAACCATCATGCCAGGATAGCCCGTAGGCATTTGTGGTGCATCTTCAAAATGTCGAAGTACTTGGTATTTGCGGCTGGCTTTGAAGTGGTGGTCACTGTGTCGGGTGAGTTCAAAAAGCAACAAACGCCCCAACAAATGATTGGAGTTCCAAGAATGAATCGGCAATACTTTTTCGTAATGACCGCTTTCTTTTTGGCGGCGTTGGAGTCCATAGTGTTCGATGTAATTGACGGTTTCCAATTGCAGAAAACCACCCATTGCAGCTCCAATAAATGCAAACATGGTCATCCAACCAAATCCCCAATAAATCAATCCCAATAAGGTGAGTTGGAGGATTTGAAAACGCAGCATTTCATTGTGTACCGAAAAGAAAGCTTTCTTGTTTTTCTTCAATTTTTTAGCCTCCAATTTCCAAGCAGAAAGCCAACCCATTACCGTGGAGCGAATCCAGAAAAAGTACAAAATCTCTCCATAACGTGCTGATGCAGGATCGTTTGGTGTAGCGACTTGTTTGTGGTGTCCTCTATTGTGTTCGATGAAAAAGTGCATGTACAGGGAAGTCAATAAAAGTGCTTTAGAGAGTGTTTGCTCGATTTTTTTGCTGCGATGTCCCAACTCATGCGCCACATTGATTCCCAAACTTCCACACAAAACGCCCATTGCAGTAATGCGTCCAAGCATTTCAAAAACACTCAAGGTCGGTTCGCTAACGGCAAATAAAAACCAGCCCAAAAACAAATATTGAGTCGGCACCATGAGGTAAATCAACCAATCATACATCGGGTCTTGAAGCGCAAGCTCCTCCTCCATTGCCGTCATGTTTTTTTCGGGAGCAGGCATCAACATATCCATCAAGGGAATAATTCCGAAAGTGTAAATCAAGGCGGTGTATGTCCACCATCCCGTATAAATAAATGAAACGGCAACAGCTACTACTGCCGTAAAAACGGGAAGATACTTCAATGCTTTCAAGTTCATGATGGAGTAGTTTGTAGTTAAAAAAGGAAAGTTTGAAAATGTATGAGGCTCTTCCCAAATATACAAAAATATTTTTGGACTTGGAATTTTTTCTGCTGCTGATACGATACATAGAGAATCTGAGATTCTTTAATTTTGAAGCTGAAAAATAGGCACAAAAAAGCCCCACTGTTTATTCAACAATGGGGCAAAATTATTTATCAAATGCTTGAATTTGTTTTATTGAACCACTACTTTTCGATAGATGGTTTCTTCACCAGACTCCAATTTGACAAAGTAAATACCTGTTGGATAGGTGCGTACATCAATTTTGGAAGGATTTCCTTCAAAGGATTGTAGCAATGCTCCACTGTTGTTGTAAATCGAAACTGTTTCAAGCTTCAATTGTGGATTGTTTGATTCGATGTTGATGAAGTCATTGGCTGGATTGGGGTACAAAAGCAAGCTTTGGTCTAATAGACTTTCTTCAATGTCTGTAGATATTACTTCGTCAAATCGAGTACCAGAATTAATGACCTCTTTTGTAGCTATATTTTGGACGTATGCCACGACATAGATTTGAGAAGCATCCCATTCGCTGTCCAACTCATAGTTAAAATTGAAGCTTTTGCTTTCGCCAATTGCAGCAGGATTGAAGTCAGAACCATCATAATTTGGAAGTGCTTTTCTAAACACATTGAAGTGCTCTTTTTCACCATTGGGTGCATCATAAGCCACTTCTTTTTCTACAACAGACACAAACAATTTTAAGTCATTGGCTTCCAAATTTTCATAAGTTTGGACATCTACGGTGACATTGCGTGTATTGCCTTCGGTCTCTTCACTGACGACGACTGCAATAGGGGATGTTTGGTCAAAGAAAGTATTGAGGCGTTCTTGGCTCATCAACTTACCATTTTCAGAATTTCGAGTACCTCGAACATACACTCTTGGCGTACCTACTACTCCATAAAATTCTGTTCGAGAAAGGTTGTCATTGGTGTTGTGCTGGTAAAATGCACACTGGGTATAAGGATAGGGAGGGTGAACTGCAATGTGGTGTACATTTCCTTCATTTTCTTGAACGAGGTCAAAAAAAGCAGGATTTCGAGAGGCACAAATACTACAACGGGTATTGGTAAAATGCTCCAACAGGACATACCTTTTGGCGGACTGACCAAATGCGTCAATACTGAAAAATAGGATGGTAAAAATAAGGGAATAAGTAAGTTTCATTCGTTTTGTAAATTTTTGTTTATTGATAACTCCTCAACGCTTATCACAAAGCGATTGATTTTGGATTGGTGAGATAATGTCAGAAATTGAACAAAACTCATCCACCTTCAAAAAAAATACTAAGGCAGGCAGAGATATTTTGTTACTTACCAGCGAGGATTCATTTCAAAATAAATAATCCCTCCTTCAATGCTATCAAAACCCTTACCTTCGTATAAAAATTCGAAAACTTTGAAGTCCCTCAAATACCTTTTATTGATGTCATTAATTTTTTCTGCCTGCAATTCCTCCAAAAACGTGCACAACCCTGCCTACAATTTGTTGTTGAAGACACTTTACAAAAACACGGTTCCGCTCGTCAATATTGAACAACTTTCCAATGAACTAGCTGCGGATAGTATTGTTATTTTGGATAGCCGTGAAAAGTCAGAATACGAGGTGAGTCATCTCAAAAATTCGATTTGGGTGGGCTATGATGCTTTTGACTCGACCAAAGTCGTGGATTTCCCAAAAGATACAGC
This sequence comes from Chitinophagales bacterium, assembly GCA_045105835.1. Taxonomy (GTDB): domain Bacteria; phylum Bacteroidota; class Bacteroidia; order Chitinophagales; family UBA2359; genus JAUHXA01. The sequence continues at coordinate 1,311 of JBGCDY010000889.1, read as the reverse complement.
GATTGTGGTTTACTGTTCGATAGGTTACCGAAGTGAACGCATTGGAGAAAAATTGCAGGAAATGGGGTTCACCAATGTCCACAATCTCTATGGGGGTATTTTTGAATGGGCAAATCAAGCACAAGAGGTCTTAGACTCCACCGAAACGCCTACCAAAAAAGTACATGGTTTTTCGAAGACTTGGGGAATATGGTTGAATAAGAAGGTGGAGAAGGTTTATTAGGCAAAGCTCAAATTCAAAATACAATATCAAACTCAAAAACACTGATTTGGATTATTCGGGCGTATATTTAGGTTAGGATTAAGTAGTAAATCAAAATTAAAATGAGAATTAAAATTAAAAACTCACTTGACAAACATGGAGTTAGAAAATTTTAATTGTTAAAATAAATTTGTCCTATTACTTACTTCAAAATAAACTTACACAAATTCGTTTCACAAGGCAGTGAAAATGATGTGTGTTTTAATTTTTATTCTCATTTTAATTTTCATTCTTCACATGAATACTAACATATTTCGTTTTATCACCTTAGCCGCTTTGATGATTAGTTTGATAGCTAATGTCTTTTTTTTGAGTGAGTTGAATGGCACAGATGAACGCATTGATATATTGAAGGAAGAAAAGGCTGTTTTCGAACAACAATACAAGGTTTTGCAGCGCAACTACGATGTGGTAAACGAAAACTTTAAGGTATTGCGACAAGCAGATACACAAGTGATTCCACTTCAAAGTACGATTGAAGGAAATTCCTCAAAGGCAGTTATTTATTGGAATCAAAAAGAACGCACCGTTTATATTGATGCCGACGGTTTGACTCCTCCCCTGCCTACCAAACAATATCAAGTTTGGGCAATGCACGAAGGTACATACAAAGATTTAGGTGTGTTCAATTACCAAACAGATGTTGCGAATTTCTTTCGGATGAAAAATCCAGACCAAGCAGATGGTTTTATGGTGAGTCTTGAGAAAATTCGGGGCGACAAACAGCCTACCAATATAGTTCTTTCTACTTCTTTTTGATGGCTCATCCGAAAGAAATACACAATATCAAATTTTCTATTGAAGCTTTATTCACCACTTATAGCAACTTACAACCTTTTATCCCTTCAATTTTTCCCCCTATCGAATACAAGAGGCTTCCTCTTTTATTCCATTGTATCTTTGGGATGCAAATAACAATATTAGGATAATTTAATTTGTTTAGTTTAGATTTAAAGCGAATTGTAGAATTGTAAAGCGCCCAAAAGCTGGAATCCCTTTCATTAGGTGTTGCCAGCTTTTTTTGTTGACTCACAAAATGAGCCAAGATT
>JBGCDY010000888.1:0-2761 GCA_045105835.1 Chitinophagales bacterium | reverse complement strand
GCTCGAACACTTGCAGCTTTAGGTGCAGGGGGAGGAGTGTTTTTGTAAGCGGTGACATTTACCTCGTCTAATGCTATTTCCATTTCCTCTTCAATGGCGTATTCTGCATCAAAATCTCCCGCTTCTGTATCGTCACTCATTGAAGGAATTGCTGGTTTTTTTGCCATTTTGAGGCTTCTATCACTTACAGTGGGTTTTGGTTTGGGGCTGGTTATCTTTTTGGGTTTTTCTATGTTTTGATTCTTGTTGTTTTGAAGGGCAAATTGCTTGGAAGTGGTTTCTTTTTTTGCAGTGAATGTTGGTTTTTTTTCGGTGTCTGCTTTTGCAATCAGCTCACTTTTGTCTTCTGTTGTTGCTTCAATTGGGTTATCTGTTTTTGCAGCGAGGTCTTTGTCAAATGTTTCCACCATTGAACCTGTATCTTCCAATTTATTTATTCGTCCTGCACTTTTCTCCTCAATACTTGAAGTTGTACTGGGCTCATCTGCAGAATAGTTTGCGGCTACTTCTTTTGAGTTTGTGGTAGGTCCTTCAATCAGATATATTGCAGGTATTGTCATCATCAGAATCACCGCAGCAGCAGCGACATAGCGGAGCCATTTCACCTTCGTTTGGGGTTTTTCTTCCCATATCGAAGGAGTGGCATCGAGCTTGTCTTCGAGACGCTCCCACAGTTGGTCGGAGGGCATCTTGTCGAACTGATGCTGGTTGTTGTTGAATATGTTATCTATATCTTCGAGATTCATTTTTACATTGTTGTATTGCTAATACTGTTGTATTGCTATATTGTTTTACTGCTGTGTGGTTTTAACCATTCAGCAATATGACCATACAGCCATATAAGTTACGCTACTCTATACTCGCTGTTGGATTCCAATAAGTCTCGCAACATTTTTCGAGCTTTGATGAGTTGTGATTTGGAAGTGTTGATACTGATTTTCAACATTTCGGCTATTTCACGGTGTTTGTAACCTTCTATGGCATAGAGATTAAAAATGGTGCGGTAGCCATCGGGTAGGTCGTCCAACAACTTCAATATGTCTGCTTCTTGTAAATCGTTCTGTGCTTTTGCGGCTGTGGGAACTTCTACTTCGGTATCACTAAATTCGACGTAGAGGGTACTCACCCGCTTTTTTTTTCGCAAAAACATGAGGGATTCATTCACCACGATTCGCCGTATCCATCCTTCAAAACTTCCCTTTTCTTCGAAGGTGTGAATGTGTTTGAAGACTTTGTAGAAGGCATTCAATAGGGTATCTTCTACGTCCGATTCGTTGTGGACATACCTCCGACAGACCCCAAACATTTTGGCGGCATAGCGTTCGTACAAGACTCGCTGTGCTTTTCGGTTGCCTTTTTTACAGGCTGCTATGAGTTGTGTTTCGGTCAAGGTATTTTCTGAAATAGTTAGATGATTTTGCTTGCTAAGTAGCCGACTTTTTAAGTACTCATTTGCTGTTCTATTTGTATAAATGCGAAAGGAGGAACTTTTGGTGTCTGTACCTGAAAAAAAATGGAAAGTTTTTTGCGTGGTAGTTTGTATACTCGTGAAAAAAACGGCTTCATTGTGTGGAACATGAAGTAAATGAAGGGAAATGGAAATTAAAGTAAGAATCAAAAAACTATTTCTTAATTAGATAGTTTGAAATTGATAGCCTATTTCTTTAGCATTATTGAACTTAAAGTACTTTGCCCTTTTTATAAAAAAAATGACATGCCGAAATTAAATACTGTATTACTGATTGATGATAATGAAATGACCAATTTTATGCATCGTGTTATCATCGAAAAAACAAATTGTACGGATAAAATTGCCATTGTAGAAAATGGCGAGGAAGGATTGAAGTACCTTACGAACCCTCAAAATGCTGCCCCAGATTTGATATTTTTGGATATTAATATGCCTGTGATGAATGGTTGGGAGTTTTTGGAGGAATACCGAGAGCTGAACGAGGATAAAAAAGCAAAAAGCACCCTTTTTATGCTCACTACTTCTATGAATCCCAGTGACAAACAAAAGGCTGATGATAATGAGGAGGTACGAGGATATATCAACAAACCGCTTTCTGCTTCCAAAGTAAAAACCATAATTGAACAGCATTTTGGTTAAATGAGACTACGATAGTCTGTCTATCTGAAAATTACATCGCTATTTTGCTAATGATTATCATATCAAATGAGACTATCGTAGTCTAACTTGGTCGAGAACGATAAATGATGGTGAATTTTAAATAGGTCGCAATGCCTCTAAACTACGAACTTTTTGCTTCAAATAGGCTAGTGATTTTTCTTCAAATTCGATAGACACCTTTAGATTTTTTTGTGAGACTTCAAGATTTTTATTTGCCATTTGGAACTTACCGTTTTCGATTTTTAAGCCAATGATGGTGAATTCTTCTCCGACAGGTAATTTAATAGAAATACTTTTATCTCCATTTGCTTTCCATGAACCAAAACAACTGTTGAAGGTGTGGCTGACGGCGAAAAACCTTGTGCTTTCGTCTTTTTCTGCCATGACAATAATTTCTTGCATTTCTTGACTTTTGAGCCAACGGTCAATGTTTATCCAGCCCAATTGATTGACGGATGCTGTGAAATAATTGGAGTAATCGCTTTGGCTTACCAAACCCATTTCCCTCTTTTTTTCGATGTACTTTTCATCCAATGTGTTCAACATTTTTTCTAAAGGAGCTAAATAATCTGGGTTAGTCTTATTTTTTATTATTTGACTCAAAACATCCCTATATAAAAACCTATATTT
>JBGCDY010000887.1:0-13348 GCA_045105835.1 Chitinophagales bacterium | reverse complement strand
CGCAAACGCAAACGCAAACTCAAACTCAAACTCAAACTCAAACTCAAACTCAAACTCAAACTCAAACTCAAACTCAAACTCAAACTCAAACTCAAACTCAAACTCAAACTCAAACTCAAACTCAAACTCAAATTACAAGTTCAAAAAAATATACTCTTTACAAAAAGGAAATTGAACTTTTTGAGTGGCTCATTGTGTTGGTAAATCAATCAACATTATCACCTTCAATTTTTATCACACAATGATTATTCGACGTGCTTTAGCCAAAGATTTTGGAGACTTCTATGCCATCAACCTGCAAGTAGATACCTACCACCGCCTTGCAGTTCCTTCCAGGTTTCAAACATTTGAAGGGGATTATGAGCTGTTTATGTTCAATCGCTTCACCGATTTAATAGCAAACGAAAACTGCATTTTTCTCGTTGCTGCAAAAGAAGATTCGGTGTTGGGTTACCTAATTGCCCTCAAAAGACCTGCTCCACAATATCCAATATTGAAACCCAGCAAATACATTTTGATAGACAATATGGGCGTGCATAAAAATGCTCAACGGCAAGGAATTGGTTCTTTGTTGTTGCAGCGCATTGAAGTAGAAGCCATTGAAGCGGGGTATTCTGAATTGGAATTGAATGTATATTGCTTCAATGAAAATGCTCAAAAATTGTACGTCAAAAATGATTTTAAACCTTTGACCAAAAGGATGCGGAAGTTGCTTTAGGCAATAAAAACTCACATATTTGAAGCCTGCTTCCTTATTATTCTAGCCATAAGCCTCATAAGTGATTTGCTTCTTTTCGTAGCCCATTTCCTTCAATTTCACCTTCGCATCATCCAGCATATTGTTCCAGCCGCAGAGATAAAAATGGGTATCTCTTTGGTCTGCAAAAAGGCGTTCGTAAATCGGATGCACATAGCCCTTCTCCCCTGCCCAATCATCGGCTCTTGACAAGGTGATGTAGTAGTGGAAATTACCCCACTCCTCACTCAATGCTTCCATTTCTTTTCGGTACAAAATTCCGTCCTCGTAGCGAGTCCCAAAAACAAGGTGGATTTTGTGAAACGCAATTCCCCTGTTTTTGAGATCTAAAAGGAAGGAACGAAAAGGTGCAATCCCTGTACCTGTACACACAAAACAGAGTTCTTTTTGGAGATGTGTTTCTGGAAATTTGAAAATACCCAGAGGACCACGAAGCTTCAATGTAGTGCCTACCTTCACTTCTTCAAACAGGTATTTTGTACCTGCTCCACCCTCCAAGTTCACTATCACAAACTCCAAGATATTGCTACCATCGGGCGCAGACGCAATCGAATAACTTCTCCAACGTTTGTGCCTTCGTTCGTGAATCGGCAAATCAAAGGTCATAAACTGTCCTGCTTCAAACTCCACTTTTTCCAAAGACGGAATCTGTATCCAAAACCTTTTGACCGTTTCGTTCACCACTTCTATCCGCACAAACTCTGCATCGTACCATTTTCCTAACATCTATTGATTGGCTATTTTGTTAAAATATTTGCTTAGAATCGCAAAAAAATATTTAGTATTTTATTTGATTGACCTACCCCTTCCAAAAGGGGAATATAGGTCACTAAACATTTTCTCTTTCACTTACACAAACATACAACAGCCATCTGATTGTTTGGTTTTGCGGCTACTGAAACGCATATCGAATCGAAAACGCTCCTCCTGTTGAAAATCGAAGATCCGAACGCCAGTAGTACAAGGTTGGTTTGAGGTCAATCGCAAATACAATAGGCGCATCAGGCGTATATTCCAATCCAAAAATACCATCTGCTCCCACATTCAAGGAACTTTCCAAAGAACCGATGTGTCCTCCAATACCATAAAAAATGTTCAGACTATAATCCAATGCTTCAGCGTGTAGTTCGAGCAAAGCCGTCAGGGATCCTCCTCCATCTCTCGTTCCTACGATGATTTCGACAGCTGCATTGTCACTTATAAACTGTTTGTAGGTCAATCCAGCGGGAAAACCAAAGCGAGCACCTATTGCTTTATCGTAGTTTTGGGCTTGAGATGCGCTGCTTATGCTTAGTAGACAAATGATTAAAACGAATAATTTTTTCATACCTATTTTCTTAACAAAAATTTAATAATTAAAGGTGGAGGTTTTGTTGTAATTTTAGTCCCAAACCAAAGACCTTCTTTTAGTAATAAGTTGCTTATGACCGATAAAAATCAAATTCAACCCTACCGCTATTATTTCTTAATGAAGAACGTAACCCCCAATCAATTAGCGTATTTTATTGCCACTATTTTAGGAATATCCTGCCTAATTATTAACCTTTTACTCATATATTTTTTCCAGCTTGCTATTGAATGGTATTGGGCCATTGTGATAGCGCTTAGTACAAGCATCGTTGCATACCTCCTCTTTTACATTGCCTTAGAGCGTTTTATCTATCGAAAAATCAAACTCATCTACAAGCGTATTCACCGACTAAAAAAACCAAAAAAAGAAGTAACCGAATCCGTCAATTTGAATGAAAACATTTTGGATCAAGTAGAAACTCAGGTATTGGAATGGACGGCAGAGAAAAAAATGGAGATTGACGCACTGAAAGCATTGGAAAACTATCGACGCGAATTTTTGGGCAATGTATCTCACGAACTCAAAACGCCCATTTTCAATATGCAGGGGTATTTGCACACCCTCATTGATGGTGGAATTGACGACCATCACATCAATATGAAATACTTACATAGAGCCGCACAAAATGCTGAACGATTGAGTGCCATTGTCAATGATTTAGAAGTCGTTAGCCGACATGAAGCAGGAGAACTTCAACTGGACAAAGCTCCTTTCAATATTGCAGAATTGGTGGAAGAAATATTTGAATCGATGGAAATGATGGCGGATGCCAATGACATAGTATTGAGCTTCAAAAAAGGTTCTCAAACCTCCATGATGGTCAATGCCGACCGTGAACGCATCCATCAAGTATTGACCAACCTCATTTCCAATTCCATCAATTATGGCAAAGAAAACGGCAAAACAAAAGTGGGTATTTATGATATGGACAAATACACCCTTATTGAAGTCACTGATGATGGATTGGGTATTGCCGAAAAACATTTACCTCGACTCTTTGAGCGTTTTTATCGAGTAGATCCTGCCCGTTCGAGAGCAAAAGGAGGCTCTGGTTTGGGCTTGGCGATTGTCAAACACCTCATTGAAGCCCATCACCAAACCATTCATGTACGGAGTAAAGAAGGCTTGGGTACAACTTTTGGTTTTACACTCATGAAAGCCTAAACTCCAGTTTAGAGGACACTCTTATAGTATCAATCCTGTATCGTCCAAACCAATAATTATTGCATCTTCGGGATAGACCAGCGAATACTTCAAGTCAAACACTTTTTCTATTCCTGCTTCCAAAACACAATTCCATTCCAAATGTCCAAAATCGTTCTTTGTCAAAGCATCGGTATCTTCTTCATAAACAGGCTCTAATAAACCCACTTCAATGTCACCATCATTAGACACAGGAATTTGATTGAGCAGTCTGAGGTGAATCAGACGTTTTTTGGTGTTGTGAATCACCGTTTGGTAAGAGTAGTGCACCTTCACTTTATTTTTCATAAACCCAACCGTTTTCCGCAAATTTTGCAGTGTTTTATGTTCGACTTTCACCGCTTCGTCAATGCCCAAGCCAAGTTCAAAATCTGCATCAGGAGCAGTAAAAGGAATATTCGATTTGGCAACAAAATGATTGTCCATAAAAATATTGGATGCGCCCTTCAATAATGGATATTCGCTGTCGTTTGTGATTTTGGCTTTTAGATAAGCATGTGAAGACTTTGCAGGAACAACAATATGGACAAATTCTGTTTTGTAAGTGCGCTCCAAAATATTTACCTGTTGTGCTTGATTGTCACTCAATAGAGTCGTTTTGCTCCCCACACCAAACACCACCGAAGCCGCCTTAGTATCCACAGTCGCACTTTCACGCTTCATATACGCTTCCTCCTCGATTTCTATTTCAGGTGCGGCAGAAGAAGATACAACCAAAGCAGCCATCTCTCTTGACTTTTTATTGTATTTCGGTGGAATATACCTACTCAAAAACCAACTACCTTGCTTGGGAGGTTCGCCGCTAATATGTGGTTTTGCTGTCGATAATTGCAGGCTCACATCCCCCCAATCCTCCCCCGTTCGTTGGCTCACCATTGCCTTGTAAGTTAAGGCGATTTCGTGGGACACACTATTGACCCGCACATCATACACAGGATACCAAGCTGCTCCAAAAACAACATAAGACAATTTCAAAACCACCTCTTCACTTGCCTTTGCCTCCAAAAATACCTGTACTTGTTTTTGCGTTTTCGTGGTCACCTCTCCAAATCCACTTATCTCCCGATTTATCTTGCTCAACTGCAATTGAAGTTCATATTGTTCTTTTTGGACTGCCAAAGTCTCCCCATCAATCTTTTCCAATTGTGTCTGGTGAAATTCTATCATTTTCAACCATTTATCAGGCTGCAAAATAATTTCATCCGACATTTTCTTCGATTTAGCAGTGATTTTAGCTGCAATATTTTCCACCAAATCATGTGCACTCTCCAATCTGTCAATCTTCATTCTTAGCACTTTCTGCTCATTTTCCAATCGAAGCTGTTCACTCTCCAACTCCTCCAAACCTTCATTCTGACTAATCGTAAAATGTTTGGTCTCCAATTTGACATCCTTCAATAAAGCATTTCCTGCACCTGTCACTTGTAAGCTATTTGCTTCAATATTTTGTGGCAATGCACCAAAAACAATGGTTTGATGTCCTGCTTCAAGTGTTACCTTCGCCATGCGGCTGATTTGTGCTCTATCCGCAAAAACAGCAACATTTGTGATTTTGGAGTCAACGGTTTTCATATTGATTGATGTTTTGTGAGTGACAGTTTTGGGGTAATTTCTGTAGAAATGAAAAAGATTTCAGGATTTGTATTTCAAAGTTTTAGGATGTAGTTTTGAAGTCCTCAAAACAAAGCATTTTATTTTCGGAAATACTTAGATAGAAACGATATAAAAATTGAATAAATTATAAAAAAAGTAAATTTCTTTGCGTTTTTATTCAAAAAATGGTTTCTCTTTTTTCAATCAACATTTTAAAAAAAACAAATTCAGGTCTATGAATGATTTATTACAACAACTACTCGCAACAGAGTCCACAGTGTTGTTCACCTACCTAATCGTATATTTTCTGTGGGGAGTATTGATGCACAATTTTGGGATTTTTATGCAAATTGCTCGCTTTCGTTATTGGTGGCAAATCATCAGTTGCTACCTGCTTTATATGGTTCCTATCTCTATCTTGATGAAAGATTTAGCATGGTATGACCAATATGCCTATGGCTTGTTTTTTATGGGGATTTTGGAGTTTGCAGGTTATATGCTCAAAACATCCATTGCTTTTGACAACAATCTTTTAGATCGTTTTTTTGGAATTAGGAATTTTGCTCTTGGTATGACACTATTTTTTGGAGCGTATTTCCCGATTGGAAATGCAGCAGTCGCATGGATTCACCAACTTATTTTCTGATTATCAGCACTGTATTCCTCAAACGAAAAAAGGGCAGTCTTGTACAGACTGCCCTTTTTTCGTTTATTATTTTTTGATTTTTTTATTGATTTATCACCTCTGGCTCCTCTGCTTTTGCATAGGTTTCTAAGGTATCACTGAGTTGTTTTCTTGCCAAAAATATTCTGCTTTTGACCGTACCCAAAGGCACTTCCAAAGCATCGGCAATCTCGTGATATTTGAAGCCTTCGTACATCATCCAGAAAGGTGTGCGGTATCTATCTGGTAAATCTCCGAGTGCTTTGTCTATATCTTCTACAACAAAATTGGACGGAGCATCATTCTTTACCGTCTTTGCCGTATTCATAAGATAGGATTGATCTGTATTGTCAAAAATGGTATTTTGACGCACCTTTTTGCGGTAATTATTGATGAAAATATTACGCATAATGGTGTAAAGCCACGCTTTTAGATTGGTATTGTGGCGAAATTTATCTCTATTGGTTAATGCCTTCAATATGGTTTCTTGCAATAAATCGTTGGCATCTTCTAAGCTTCTTGTCAACTTGACAGCATAGGGTTTTAGAGACCCGTACATACCTGTAATTGAGCTATTAAATTCCATTGCAGACATACTATTAAATCTTTTAAGGTTAAAACAAATTCCAAATCATTTTCGCTTTTGAAAATTTAGACATCTTAAAATCAATGTCATTTGGAGTGCTCTTCTAATCATAATTTACGAGGAAAGTACCTCGAATGGTTGTTTGCTTGCCTACTTTTTAGCCTTTTAAAAAACTAAAAAGAGCTTTTTTCTTTTTGTGAAAATGTGAAATTATTCATCCGCTTTTATTTCTTTTGAATTAGAACATTTTTTTATATTGTAAAATTGCAGCTAAATTCTAAAAGAAACTGTCAGACTTTGAACCTTTTGACAAATTCTATTTTTTTACATAGAAATGATACTTAACATCTTTCCACATTTAAGCGGTGAAGCTTAAAAGCCCCTAACAATAGAACCATGAAAACATGAAAAAAGTTTCATAACTCCGAATATTAACAAATTTTAACTCCACTTTAATAATTAGTTCAATTTACTAAAAAAAACGGACTTAATCAAAGGTTTTTTACTGCACAAACACATTGTTTGCTTTTTCGTGACCAATTGTCGTTTCTGGACCATGCCCCGAATAAACCTTGACCCCATCTTCCAAAGTAAACAACTTTGTTTTGATACTTTTGATGAGTGTCGTAAAATCTCCTCCTGGCAAATCTGTTCTGCCAATCCCTTCAAGAAATAGAACGTCTCCTGCAATCACAAATTGGTCAGCTGCGCTATAAAATGACAAACTTGCTGGAGAATGTCCTGGAGTCAAGAATATTTGCAAGCTTGAATTTCCAAACTTCAACTCATCCCCTTCCTCCAAAAATACACTCGGCATCGGCGAAGGTTCAACAGGAATATTATACATTCGACCAACCATCTCGACGGATTGCAGCACTGGCAATTCTCCTTTATGTATAGCTAATTCTAAGCCATAGGTTTCCATCATGAATTTATTTCCGAAAACATGGTCAATATGGCAGTGTGTATTCACTAAAGACACAGGCTTCAGACCCAACTCTGCAATAACGTCAGTTAGGGTTTGTTTTTCTTTGGGCGTTTGACAACCTGGGTCAAAAACAACACATTCCTTGGTCTCATCGTATATCAAGTAAGTGTTCTCCTGAAAGGGGTTGAAAGTAAATTTTAGAACTTGTATCATGTTTTTGGTGTTTAAATTTTATCTTAGATGAATTAAAATCTAATAGTTGCAAAAAAGTCGGCTTGCTGATAAGTTTGCAACAACTAAATAACAAGGATGCAAGTTAAGAATATTGACCGTTTTAGTTGACGCTTACTTCGACTACAAAAATTGTAGTTGCTGCAATAAAATGACAAGAACCATCTAACAATTAATACATTCGTGCCTATGTTGCCTTTCCTAAAATCTACTTTGCGAGTTTCTCTCCCATTCTTTCTTTTTATAGTCACGTTGCTCCAAACCTCTACTGCCTTTGCTCAGGGCTACTACACCACTTTTGGTCAAAATCGGGTGCAATACCATGATTTTGAGTGGTCTTATTATGAAGCACCCAATTTTTTGGCCTATTTTTATCAAGGTGGACAGCAATTGGGAAAATTCTCGATTATGGTCGCAGAGTCCAACTTGGAAGCCATTGAAGCCAAATTGGAATTCAAGGTCAATCGAAAAGTCGAGATTATGGTGTACCACAATCTTTCGGATTTGAAGCAAAGTAATATTGGCCAAGGCATAGAATCCAACAATACAGGTGGTATCACCAAAATCATTGGAAACAAGATGTTTGTATCTTTTGATGGAGACCACAATCATTTGGCGGAACAAATCAAAGAAGGCATTGCAAGGATTTTTCTTGAAAACATGATTTATGGCGGCAATATCCAAGAAGTCCTGCAAAATGCGGTATTGCTCAATCTCCCAGATTGGTTCGTTAACGGGATGGTTTCTTATGTAGGCGAAGAGTGGGATACGGAGATGGATGCCAAATTGAGAGAGTTTATCGAAAAAGACAAACTCAAAAACTTCAATAGACTTACCCCTGAAGAGGCTACTTTTGCAGGGCATGCTTTGTGGCATTACATCGCCCAAATGAACGGAGAATCATCCATTCCCAACTTGCTTTACCTCACCCGCATCAACCGAAGTCTTGAAAGCGGCTTCTTGTTTGTGCTTGGAAATACGGTCAAAAACACCATTATAGACTTCAATGAATACTACAGAAATCTTTATGCTTCGGAAGATAGTAGTCGCCTCGTATTGGCAGAAGATGACCGATTGCTTCGCACCAAAAAGAAGGTAAAAAGGCGGAATATCCTATATGACGAGGTAAAAGTCAGTCCAAACGGCAAATACATTGCTTTCACAACCGATGAAAAAGGCAAGCAAAAAGTATATTTGTACGATACAGAAACCAACACCAAAGAAGTAATTGTCAAAAATGGTTTCCGTTCTTACAAACAACCTGCCGAAACCCGCTACCCATTGCTGGCATGGGACAAGCGCAGCCAAAAACTGGCAGTAGTCTATGAACGAAGAGATAAAATCAAACTATTGGAATACAATCTTTTAGAGAAAGAACAAACGCTCTATGATGACATGAACAAATTCCAGCAAGTTTCGGACATTGGCTACATGGACAATTCCGAAAAGTTGATTCTTTCGGCAGTATCGCTCAGTCAAGGGCAGTCTGACCTCTACACCTACTTCATCCCCACTACCAAAACGAATAGATTGACGAATGACTACCACTCTGATTTAGAGCCAAGATTTGTCACCATCAATGGCATTCGTGGAGTTGTCTTCAAATCCAACCGATACCAGGACACATTGAAGGTAGAAAAACTGGACAGTATTCAACCTTCCAATAATTATGACTTGTTTTTCTACGACCTTGCCAAAGGCAAAAAGCAAGTTTTGACCAGAATTACCAATAGCCCTATTTCACAAGAATGGATGCCGATGCAGTACGACAGTACACACATTTCCTATTTGAGTGACAAAAATGGCATCAAAAACCTATATGCAGCCCATTTTGACAGCGTATTTGTACGAACGGATACCAAGGTCTTTTACTTGGACTCAATGGTCATCAACCCAACTTACCCACTTGATGAATACTATTCAGAGGGCCTGATTGATACGGTTATCAATGAAGACATCTATCAGATTGTAGCGGTCAGTTATCCCATCACCAATTATCAAAAAAATATCGACGAATACGATATTGCCTCCAAAACAGGAGAAAGCATTCAACTTCATTACCAAGATGGTGCCTATGAAATCCACAAGGTTCAGCTTCCCGAAAACCCTGAAGAAGCCAAACAAACCTTGAGCAAAACCATTTACAGACAACAATTGGAAAATGCGCTCAACAACAAGATTTCAAGTAATGCAACTACTTTGAGGCAACAATTGAAGAAAAATAAAAAGAACAAAAACAGAAAAAATGTTCCTTCCAACTCTTCAAATACATCTACTCCAAACAATCAAAACAAGGAAGGTGATTCCGATTCTTTTTTCCAAAACCCCTTTGAAGAAAATGAACCAGAAGAGTCTTTAACCGAGACGATATTGGGCAAAGAAGATGAGGCAAATGAGCTGCAAGATATTGAAGTACAACAAAAAGCAGAGGTAGCAGACGAAATAGATTTGGAGAATTTCTTCTTCCAAAGTGAATTTGATTATGATGAAACCATCACCGCACCTCCACCTTCTATCGAACTGCCTACCAAGGCAGAAGCTACCAAAAGGACGGTAACGGAGAGCGGTTTGAGCATCCCAACCCTTAGCTTGTCTGACAACCAACCAATTCAGGAATCTATACTTAAAAACTCCAGAATTCGCACCTACAAAACCAAGTTTAGTGTAGATAATGTAGTGACACAATTGGACAATACCATTATTTTCAACCAGTATGAGAGTTACCAGTTCGGAAGTGCCAGTGCAGGCGTTCCATCCTTCACTACTCCCGATCTCAACACCCTTATCAGAGTAGGTATCACCGATTTGATGGAGGACTACCGCCTTATTGGAGGTTTTCGATTGCCTGTCGGTTTTGGTGGATCTGAATATTTTGTAGAATACTGGAATCTCAAACACAGGTTGGATAAAAAATTCTTGTACTACCGCAGAGCCAACAACCAAACATTTGATATCAACTCCCCCTTCCTATCTCCTTCTCCTGGCTTCAACCACCAAAGGAATGCAAAAGTGGTCAGCAATTATTTCCAATCTTCCTTTAGCTATCCATTCGATGTCAACAGAAGTTTGCGCTTGCATTTGGGCGCACGCTACGATAAAGCCACTTATTTGGCGACTGACATCATTGGACTCATTGAGCCACAACAATCCGAAAGTTGGTTATTCAGTAAAGTGGAGTATATCTTTGACAATACCATTGACGTAGCCCTCAACATCATGAATGGTACACGTTTCAAAGTCTATGCAGAGGTACACAAACCTTTTGAAGCGCAAATAGATAGAGACATCACTAAATTCAATTTCAGCGATACAGGTTATTTGGGCATCATCGGAGCAGATTTCAGACATTACCAGCGAGTACACAAACAGATTGTATGGGCAAATCGCTTTGCTTCAGCATATAGTTATGGCAGTCGCAAGATGCTCTATTATTTAGGAGGAGTCGACAACTGGATGCTCTTCAACAGTTCCAAACGTTTTGATGCATCTACGCCCATCAACCAAGAAGCGAATTATGCCTTCCAATCTCTGGCGACAAGTGTGAGGGGCTTCAAACAAAATGCAAGAAACGGGAACAGTTACGCCGTTGTGAACAGTGAATTAAGAATCCCCATTTTTGCCTACATCTCTAATGCTCCTATCCGTTCTGAATTCTTCCGCAATTTCCAAATAGTCGGCTTTGCAGATATGGGAATAGCATGGGAAGGTGTTTCCCCTTTTGATGACGAAAACAAATTCACCACCATTGAAGTAGGAAATCCCGAGTTAAGCCCTGTTTCTGCTACTGTCCGCTATTTCCGTAATCCAATCATTGGAGGTTATGGTGTCGGAGTTAGAAGTAAATTATTGGGATATTTTATCAAGGCAGATTGGGCTTGGGGTGTGGACAATGGCAATGTTCAAGATTCAAGATTACACATTGCTTTGGGCTTGGACTTTTAGACATTTTGTTCGGTAACGGCGACTTTAGTCGCTGACACACTCTACAGGAATCCTTTGTTTTGAAGAATCCCCAAATGAATGGTTTTTAGGCAAAAAAAAATAAATCCGTCATTTATGAGTGTATCTTTTTTCGTTATACTTCGTTAAAAAGCCTCGTCATAGCTCTACTATGCCTATGTTTTTTGCCTCGTCTAACAAAAAAATATTTCCGCAAAATTGCCTATTTATTAATTTGAAAATGCATTACCATTTTTTCAAATCAAATCTTCTTTTCAGGATGTCTCTTCGGCGGTTAAAACCGCCGTTACCGAACTATCTTAGTAATTATAAGACGACTCCCTTCAAAACCTATACGACAACTGAATACCTCCCAACAAAATAGCTCCCTCACCCACTTCTTCCCCTTCAACTCTCGCATTCCATTCATAACCAAAAGAAATCGAAGGAGCTAAGAACAGATTTCTGTTCAATAAAAAACCATACCCTCCTTCAATAACAGGCTGCAAAACAGTAATATCCGTTGTGCCTCTCAACTCATTAGGCATTCCGATAAAATCCTTCCAATCAATCGTATTGAACCAAACATCGGTGCGAATTCCCAAAAACCACTTTGTTTTTTCGGGATTAAAATAATGTCGAAAACCCAAAGAACCTCCCCATCCTCCTCCAGTTTCGTCCTCATGTACGCCAAAATCTTGGTGTCTCGCAAAATTGTAACCCACTCTAAAATTCAAGTCATTTTGGTCTCCCACTCCAATATCTACTCTACATCCCAAAATATGTCCTGCAGGATATTTTTGTGCTTCAATCCCCAAGCTGACATTTTGTGCATCAAGGTAAACACTGCCAATTAAAAAAACCACTAAAGAAAATACGATATGTTTCATGGTACAAAGTTTGGAATAAAGGTAGCAAAAAGCAAAAAAACGAAAATGACCTTTGCCGACATTGAAGCAGTCAACGCAAAAAGGCAGGTAAGTTTTTTCTAAAGAAAAACTACCTGCCTTTCACCAAAACCTTCAAAATTTTGGATTGAATAAGCTGTATTAATTGCAGCTTAAAAAATTTCTTGTATTTGAGTTTGAATTTTTAATTTGAACTTGCCTAATGCTGTCGTTGCGTCAAATCAAAACCTTCTTCCTCATCAAATTTACGTTCTTCCATTCGCAATTCTGTTTCAAAAGGAGCATCTTCTTCCACTTTGATTTTTCGGGCTCTTGGTGCTATAAATGCCTCTTCTACATCCTCAAAACTGTGTCTTGCTTCAATCAGGTAATACAAAACCAAAGCCACACCACCAAAGATGAACATCATCGCAAAAATTCCCAAAGGCGGTTCTAAACCCAATAGAAACTCAACAATACTACCCGTCAAAATTCCCGCACCAATACCAAAAAGGAGTAAGCCGAACTTCAAGGCTCTATTCGTTTGTCTTTTTTTAGGCTTGAAAACACTCATGTCTCGCCCACTTTCTATCAATGCCATTCTTTCTTTGTGGCGATTGGCAAAGTAGGTCTTGAATAAAAATGAAATCGTGCTAAAGAAAGTAGTCACGACCACGATGATTGCTACCATTTCAAATACATGCATATTGCTATTGTTTTAAGAGTTAATATTAATTATTGTGTTCAATACTTTAGTCGCAGTCCTTTTGAAATAGGTTACAATCTTTTTTGAAAAAAAATAAAAAAGAGATTTCGGAAGCCTATTTGTGGGAAAGTCAAACAACTATTTCGTAAAAAGAACTCCTCTGCAAAATTGAGACTCCCCAAGTCTTGTTAAAAAAACTTGCACATGTTTGAAATATAAAATAATGTAATTATTTCGATTGCCCTTATTACTTGTAGCGGAAAAAGTGCTGAAATCCGTTAAGAACAAAAAAGTGTTTGAGCGCAGCGAGTTTTTTTTTGTTTAGGATTTTCGTGCTTTTGAAGCGTTAAGCAAGAACGCCCCCCTTTGGGGGATATAGGGGGTTTCAGGCTTGACTTTTTGGTTCTTTTGCGTCAAGTTGAGCGCAAGCGAAATCCCGAGAACTCGGGGGCAAAAGAACATTTCAAAGACATGAGATGGTACAGAATAAGTCAGGTTAGGAA
>JBGCDY010000886.1:0-3210 GCA_045105835.1 Chitinophagales bacterium | reverse complement strand
TGCCTGTTCAATGCGGAGACCTATATTAATATTTGAGGGAAATTTTCTATCTTGGTGATAGAATAGCCCATTTGATTTTTTTAGAGTTTTAAAAAGAAGCAATGACCCAAAAAGATGAAGAAGACTTATTCCTTAAATCTCAACAACAGCCTCAAACAGGTAGGGATTTGCTCAACATAGCTGACGGATTTTTGAAAAAAAGTCAAGCTGAAAAATCTGTGGTATATATTCAAAAGGCCTTGTACTTGTTTGAGCAAGAACAGGATTGGGAACAATATATAGAAGCAAGAAGTTGGTATATCTATGTTTGGAGGATAGTACGTAGTGAGAGTGTACTGAAAAACCCAGAAGCCTATGTTGAAGAGACACTGAGATTGTGCGGTCAATTTATCCCCCCGATTCACAAGGTGAATTATTACGTATTGACAGAGGTGAGTGGCTTTTATACCTACACGAATCAACTGGAAAAAGGGCTTGAGTATGCTTTGAAGCAATTAGAAATAGCCAAACAGTTATTTGATAGTTTGGACAGTGGTGTAGTAGAAGCCTATAGAAATGTATCCGTCTCCTATCAGTTTTTAGGTAACTATCCCAAAAGTATTGAATATGGACTATCCGCCCTCCAAAAGTGTGAAGAAAATGGAGATAAAATAAGATTCATAAAGGTTTCTCTGCCGTTATACGTCAATTACGCCAAATACGGAGATTACGACAACGCTTTCCTTATCATCACCAAAGCATTAGAAGTTGCGAATGAACTAAAAGATAATAAGGTAGAAATGCCTGTTTATTTTTTTATACATATATACAATAACATCGCAAGTTATTATAATTTTATTGGGGATTATCAGGAAGCATTGATGTACTACCAAAATGCTTTTTCTACGATAAAAAAACAATATGATAAAAATGGGGAACAGGGTTTTCTGGCTACTCTAATTCAGCGAAACGTTGGAAATGCACTGATAAAAAGCGGTCACCTTGAGGATGGTTTGCATTACTTACAAGTTGCTTTAAAGAATCAAGAGAAATTAGGGGGGGCTAATAATTCGGATATTGGAGTAAGTCATATTGCACTTGCAAGGTATTACGAAAGAGTAAAAAACTACTCACTTTTATTATACCATGCCGAATGTGCTTTGGATATGTTCGCAGACATTCACAATGAACAACATCCCCGTGTATTAACAAGCCGTAAATTGATTGCACGGGCACAAACCTGTCTTGGTAATTATCAAGAAGCACTACTGATTTTTGAAGAACTCATTACTCAAAGCAAGAGTTTTTGGGGTGAAAACCATATTGAAACGGCATTGATTTATCAAGATTTGGTTCATCATTATCTACAAAATTCTCAAATAGATGAAGCAGTAAGTGGAATACTTGAATCTGAACGTATATTTCTGAAAAAAACAGAAAACAAAGAAAGCCAGTCAGGGAAATGGATTTTTACTAACCAATTTTTCACCACTACTCAGCTAAAAGAAAAGGTTTATTTTCAGAGATACTTAAACAAAACCAAAGCCTATGAAGATATTGCGACAGCCTTCCAGTCCTGCAAAGAAGCAGTAGGTTTATTGGATGAAATGCGTAAAAGCTACCATCAAGAAAGCTCTAAGCTGGTATGGAGTACAGCGGAATCTGATTTATTTGATAGAGGAATTATTACTTCAATCGAATTGGGGAAATTTACGACTGATTTTAGGCGCAATGCTTTCTGGTTTTCCGAAAAAGCCAAAGCAAGTTTGTTATTGAATACCCTGCAATCCAA
Organism: Chitinophagales bacterium; assembly: GCA_045105835.1. Taxonomy (GTDB): domain Bacteria; phylum Bacteroidota; class Bacteroidia; order Chitinophagales; family UBA2359; genus JAUHXA01. Next base: position 1,439 of record JBGCDY010000886.1, on the reverse strand, counting down.
TTTTGCAAAAGCAACAACTCATATCCTGCCCAGGTTATTGGAGGAAGAAAAACAAATGAAACTGCAACTCACCTATTTGGACAAACGCCTACAGCAATTAGAAAAAAAGAATAATGATGAGTTGCAAAAATACCGCAATGAATTTTTCAATTTGCACACCAAATACCTGACTTTCATCGAACAACTTGAAGTCGACTACCCTGACTATTACCAATTAAAATACAATACCAAAGCAGCTACTCCAGTCGAACTTCAATCTGTATTACAAGAAAATCAAGTACTCATTAGCTATTTTGTTGGCAAAGAAAAACTGTACATTTTTGTGCTGACACCTGATGAATTTGAAGTGATTGAACTACAAAAACCTACTGATTTTGAAGCACTCATAGAAGGTTTTATAGAAAATTTGACCCAACACGAATTTACCGCTTTTGCGTCCAAAAGCCATCGCTTGCATCAATTACTCATTGACCCCATTCGAGATTTTATCATAGATGATTTTAGTTTTGAAGAAGATCAATTAAAGCAGATATTCATTATTCCTCACGAAACCTTGAGTTATGTACCTTTTGAAGCTTTGATAGGAGAAAAACCTTTATCGTCTCAGCTGTTGCCGACAGCTTTACACCTTAACAACAGTTGGCAGAAATTAGACTATCTCGTCAATCACTGCGAAATCAGCTATCACTATTCTGCCACTTTATTGTACCGTCACTTGACCAAAAAGCAAAATCAAGAAGAAATACTCAATAGTTTTGCAGGCTTTGCACCGATTTATGATGTCCAAATACCTTCAAAATCACCTACTGCAAATTTACCTGAATCAGAACAAGCAGACGCTTTACAAGAATCGGCTAAAGCCATGCAATCTTGGGCAACTCGCTCGGATGCGATTCGCAGTGATGGAACTTGGGTCAGCCTGCCGCATTCCGAAACGGAGGCGAAAGGAATTGCAGAACTCTTTGAAGGAAAAGGCTTAGAGTCAGAAGTTTTTTTGCGAGAAAAGGCAAGTAAAACAGGTTTTGCGGAGGCGGCAAAGCGTTTCAAGTTTTTATTGGTAGCAGCACATGGATTGGTAAATGATGAGAAAACGGCTTTGTCGGGACTGGTGTTTTATCCTTCGGACAGAAGCGAGAAGCGAGATGAGAGAGGTGAGACAGGAGAATTTCATAATGAAGAAGACACAGAAAGAGGAGGTGTAACAAATCTTGCTTCTGACTTCTCACTTCTCACCTCCCAAACAGACAGCGTCTTGTCCATGGAAGAAACCCATCATCTTGAACTTCAGGCGGATTTGGTAGTATTGAGTAGCTGTGAAAGTGGTATCGGAATATTACATAAAGGAGAATGAATGATGGCGGTCAATCGGGGATTTTTCTCAGCAGGCGCGAATAATGTCGTTTCGTCTTTATTAAAAGTATATGACTATCAGAGTAGTT
>JBGCDY010000885.1:0-5493 GCA_045105835.1 Chitinophagales bacterium | reverse complement strand
AGAAGCCTTGATACACTTGTTATTAGGGTTCACTCCTCCAAAATCTCCCTTCACGACGTATTTATTGAAGGACAGAAATCTCCTATCTATATTTGAAGTCCCTAAGGTTTTTGAATAAAAAAACTTTTACCCTCAAATCATACTATTGCTACAAAACACAAGGAAATTTTATATGTCCTAAACTCTCAACTTCCTTATTTCCTAAAGCAGTTTTAGTTCTGAAAAAAACCTCACAACATTGTGAGGTTTTTTTGTTATTGATTACTCATAAAGCGTGTAATCCTTTATTTTAACCTCTCCTTTTGCGTCACAACTTATCACCCTGTAGACTTTATACTTCAAATTGAATGAGCCTAAATCAGCTTTTCTGAAAATAGATTTAATTTTCTTTCTACACTGCTTAACCTCTTTTTTATTTCCTCTTCCCTTTCTCAAGTCGAGTTTTTCATGTTTAGGTATTTGAACTTTTTTCAACCTTCCATCTGTTCCAAAGGCTACATAGTAATCTTCCAAACACTCCATTTCCTCCAAATCAATTCCTTGCTTAGACACTTCTTTTTCTAAATAATTATCAAGCGAATCCTTTATAGATTTGAGGTAAGCTCTTCGTGGAGCATTTTTCTCCCACTCTGGAATTCCGTCCGTTGCTATAAAATATAACATCTTATATCCATCTTTCGAATACGTTTTTCCTTTTGGAAGAAGATTCTTGAACTCAATGTATTTAGTTTCCAAATCCAATTCGTTTTTAAGCAATTCTTCATTCGATAGAATTATACTCTTAAACCGAATAGAATCTAATTGATTGTTTGTACAAGAAAATGACAGTTCTTTATAGAATTCATCTATTTTGAATTGAAAATCAATGCTCTTACAATGTAAATATCCATCATTCCAACCCTCTATTAGCGAATCTGTTGGAATCGCAACTTGCCCTGATTCAATTATTTGCTTAGCCAATTGTGTACTTAGAGATTCATCAAGTTCTTGAGTTTGATAAACGATTTGATACTTTTCACTACCTTTTCCCCATTTGGTTTCGGTCTCTTTGTACTCAATGATTTCATTTGTCAATATTCCTTTGAAGGAAATGCTATCTTCACTAAAGAAATCTATTATTTGCCCTGTTAGAGAGATCCTAAAATGTGTTTTGTATTGCGACTTTTCTACTACTGGAAGCTTCAGATAGAAATGATTGCGTTCTATCAAGGTTGAATTTTTCCAAGTATAATTCGTATCAATTCTGGTGGATTTAAGTGTAGTTTGGGCAAATGCTTGAAAAATTGTGAATAATAAGAAGATTGTAAGCAGGATTTGTTTCATCTTATTTTTGATTTCATTAAAGAAGGTTCATATCAGCATTTATCAGTCACAGGTTTACTTTCAATTAAATTAGTATCTCCCTCCCTAAACTTAACAGCTTAATTCACCAACCTCATCTTCACCACCACCGACTTTGAAGCAGGTGTATGGCTTTTGTCCGCCACCAAATCTACAGGAATTAAGACATTTGCCTCTGGAAAATAAGTAGCAATACACTGACGGGGAATGTCGTAAGAAACCAACATAAATGCTTCTGCAATGCGTTCAACCCCATTGTAAAGGCTGTACAAAGTCACCATATCTCCTTGCTTCAATCCCCTATCTTCCAAATCTTTGGGATTTACCAACACGACTCGACGACCATTGTAAATACCTCTGTATCTGTCATCCAAACCATAAATCGTGGTATTGAATTGGTCGTGACTTCGAATCGTCATCATTAGGTATTCATCCTTTTGCAGCTTGTGCTTAGGAAGTGGATTCACCGTAAACTTTGCTTTTTTCGAATCAGTATTAAATGTACCTTCTCTGGCACAATTGGGTAAATAAAAACCTCCTTCTTTTCTGACTCGCTCATTGTAGTTCTCAAAGCCAGGAATCGTTTTTTCGATAGATTCTCGAACCAAATCATAGTTCTCAGCCATTGCTGACCAATCAGTTGTACCTTTTCGATTTCCCTTCAAAGTCGCCATCGCCAAACGACAAACAATGGCAGGTTCGCTCAACAAATGTGGAGAAGCGGGAGTAAGTTTGCCCCTTGATTGATGCACCACGCCCATCGAATTTTCGACACTCACAAACTGTTGTCCACTCGCCTGTTCATCCAATTCGGTTCTTCCCAAACAAGGCAAAATCAAGGCATTTTTACCACACACCAAATGACTGCGGTTGAGTTTGGTCGAAACCTGTACGGTTAGGCGGCAATTTTGGAGGGCTTTGGCGGTAAATTCGGTGTCAGGGGTGGCAGACAAAAAATTGCCGCCCATCGCAAAAAACACCATTCCTTTTTGAGTAGCCATCGCCTTGATTGCTTCGACTGTATTGAAGCCATCGTGTCGAGGGGGTTCAAAATTGAAGGTAGATTGCAGTTTGTCCATAAAAGCGGGTTTTGGTTTTTCCCAAATTCCCATCGTGCGGTCGCCTTGCACATTGCTGTGTCCACGAACGGGACAAGTTCCAGAGCCTTTTTTACCAATACTTCCTTTGAGTAACAGTAAGTTGACCATTTCGGTGATGTTCGCTACTCCGTTTTTGTGTTGTGTCAAACCCATCGCCCAACAAATAATAATCCGCTCGGCTTTGTTAATCATATCCGCAGCTTCTTGAACTTCGGCTTTGGGAACGCCAGACTGTTTGACCAAGTCATGCAAATTGTGTCCGTCAATACCTCTTATAAATGCCTCATAACCTTGGGTATGTCGATTCATAAAAGTATGGTTGAATATTTTGCCTGGCAATTGCCATTCTTTCTCAACCAAAATTTTTATAATCGCTTTCATCAAAGCCACATCCTCATTGATTTTGACCTGCAAATACAAATCGGTCAATTTTACTCCTCCATTGAAGTAATCTATTACTTTTTGTGGGTCTTTGAAACGGGTCAAACCTGTTTCCTTCAATGGGTTGATGCTGATAATTTTTGCGCCTTCTTTTTTGGCACGTCTGAGAGCAGACAGCATTCGGGGGTGATTCGTACCTGGGTTTTGTCCTGCAATGATGACCAAATCCGTTTCGTAAAAATCCTCCAATTTAACCGAACCTTTGCCGATACCCAAAGTTTGGGAAAGTGCTACCCCGCTGGATTCGTGACACATATTGGAGCAATCGGGTAAATTGTTGGTGCCGAATTGACGCACAAATAGTTGGTACAAAAAAGCAGCCTCATTGCTCGTTCGTCCTGATGTATAAAAAATCGCATCGTCAGGACTTGGAAGGTCATTGAGTTCGGCCGCAATGAATTCAAAGGCTTCGTCCCAAGAAATCGATTGGTAATGTTGTGTGCCTTCTCGTAAAATCATCGGCTGGGTGATACGTCCTTGTTTGCCAAGCCAATAATCGGAGTAAGTGGATAGTTCTGAAACACTGTATTTTTGGAAAAAATCGGGATTGATACGTGCTTTGGTGGCTTCTTCTGCAATCGCCTTTGCCCCATTTTCACAATACTCTCCCAATCCTGAACGGTGGTCATCCGAATCAGGCCAAGCACATCCTGGACAGTCAAAACCGTCCATTTGGTTGACATTGAAAAGGGTTTTCATAGTGGTAGCCATGTCCATTTTTTGCAAACTGTGTTTTGCAGTCGATAAAATGGCGGGAATACCTGCGGCTACTTTTGAAGGTCGGGTGATTTTGATTTTTTCTGCTTCAATGGGAGGTTGTACGATGACTTTTTGGGTGTCTTTTTTACTCATGCTGTTATGGTGATTGGTTTACAAACTGGGGCTCGAAGGTAGGCTTTTCAAAGGTAAGGATAAATTGTTGAAGATAGAGTTCGGGAGTTTTCATTTAGGAATGCTACAAAAATAAATTCACATTTTTTTAGCTGAACCTACTCCACCTCCTTCCAAAAGGGGAGTAAAGGTTGTAAATTTATTTTTTCCGCATTCCTTAGAAAATCTTTATTGCAGTTGAATAATTATAAAAAATACTAAAAATAATCGCTTTTATGGGAATTATTTTAGCAAAAAGAATGTTCTTATATTGTAACATGGATAGAGATAAACCTACCTTCAATGTCCATTAACTTTCTCAATCAAAATGTTTTAATTATTCAATAATAGATATATGAGTGAAAAAACAACCACAGAAACTTGGCGTGAGCGTATGCGCCGATTAGGAAGAGAATATACCGAATTGGAAGACATGATTCGGACGGGTTTTCTTCAACTTTCTGCCGATGATTTAGAAAAATTCCGAGTAGCACAAAAAGAAATTAGGGTACTTCGGCAAAAAATGGGAAAGATTGACGGAGAGGTTGGCAAGCTGAAAGATGTGGAGACGATTATCAAACATATTCGCAAACTCCGAATCGAAAGGGTAAGAGCAGAACGGGTCGAACGCAAAAAACAAAAGGCAATAGAACTCGAAGAAAGGCGAAAAAAAGAAATTGAACGCAAGCAAAAAACACCTACTTACCTCGGCGACAAAGTTTCCAAAGGATTGCAGTACAAAGGTGGTGATGAACAGACATTGAAGGAACTGCAATTGCCAATTATCCAAAATGCAGAAGACATTGCAAATGCCATGCAATTGACGATGGGCAAAGTTTCTTGGCTGAGTTACCATCGAGTCACTGCAAAAACCGACCACTACCACCGTTTCCAAATCCCCAAACGCAAAGGCGGTTTCCGCAGCATCGCCTCCCCAAAACCCACTCTCCGCACCGCACAATCTTGGATTCTCGAAAACATCCTCTCCAAAATCACCGTCCACGAAAATGCGATGGCTTTCCGCAAAAATCGCTCAATTATCAACAATGCCGAACCGCATCAAGGAAAAGGCGTGGTGATAAAAATGGATTTGAAGGATTTTTTCCCTTCCATACAGTTTCGCAGGGTCAAGGGTTTGTTCCAAAGTTTTGGCTACAATGAAGGGGTTTCGACCATTTTTGGATTGATTTGTACAGATGCTTTTCGGGTGAATGCCCAATTGGATGGACAAAACTTTTATGTGGCATTGGGTGAACGCTACCTTCCTCAGGGGGCTTGTACCTCTCCAGCATTGACCAACATTATTTGCCGAAAACTCGACCGAAGAATGACAGGACTTGCCAAAAAATACGACTATACGTATACCCGCTATGCAGATGATATGATTTTTTCTCATGCCGACAAAAACAACAAATCTGTTGCTTGGCTCTTGAAATGCACACAAGAAATAATTGATCAAGAGGGCTTTATCATTCACCCCGACAAAACGGCTGTAATGCGCTCTCATCGCCGACAGGCTGTGACGGGAATTGTGGTGAACGAAACGATGAATGTTTCTCGCCGTGATTTACGCAAATTTCGCAGTTTTTTGCATCATTATGAGCAGGAAGGCGCAGAGGCAATGAGCAAAAAAATCGGAAAGGATGCCACGCAATATGCTAAAGGTTATTGGGCTTTTGTGAATATGGTGAATGAGGAAAAAGCTGGGAAGATTTTGGAGAAGCATGTGTGGTTGAAGTAG
>JBGCDY010000884.1:0-5429 GCA_045105835.1 Chitinophagales bacterium | reverse complement strand
CCTTTGAGTTCGTTGTAGGCTTCTTCCGCAGCATCCAAACGGTTGAGGTAAAATGCAGAATCTTCTTGTAGTTGAGTGGCTTGTGCCATCAATACATCGTACTCATCGTTTCTGTCTCGCAAGTCTTCTGCCAATTCTTGGTAAGACTCTTCACCTGCATCAAGACGGTTCATATAGTATGCACAATCCTCTTGTAGTTGAGTGGCTTGTTCCATCAAAATATCATACTCATCGTTTCTATCTTCAAGGTTTGCTGTCAAGCCATGATTAGATGCTTGCAATGCACTGATTTCTGTGCTGCAATTTGCATGGTCGGCATCTAATTGGTTAGCTCTCGCCAACAATACATCGTATTCTCCTTGTAACTTGGTGTTTGCATTTTCTTGGCTTGCTTTTGCAGTGTTTGCCAATGCCAATGCACTACCCAGTGCGATTGCTTCTGTTTTGAATTTTCCTAAATCGAAAATACTGCTTTTTTGCGTTTCAATAGTAGATTCTTTTGACTGCAATGCGCCACGTAGTTCCTTCAATTCTGCTTCCATTTTTTGACTTCGTGGGAAGAGAACGTTGTATTTGTCTTTGTAAACAGTTAGGTCACTAATAGAAGAACGGTATTTTGCAATTTCTTTGTCTCGGTCAGCTAAGTCGTTTTTCAATCCTGAGTGATTGGTTTCCAATTGTCCAAAACTCAATTGAAGTGCATTGAGACCTGTTTCTGCTTTTTGATATTTTTGGTTGGTGTCTTCATATTTTGTTTGGAAGACTTCCAAGCCTAAAATTCTATTTTTATATTTTGAGTTTTCATCATTTGCATATCCCAATTCTCCTGAAAGACGAGTGCTTTCGTCTCTGCAATTTTGGAGTGCGATATCTACTTCTTCTTTATCCTTGAGCAATTTGTCGTGTTGAGACTGCAAAAACATCAAACGAGATTTGATTTCTTCTATTTCTCCTTTGTGTTTGGCATTCAAGCGTCTTTCGGTACTTGGTTGGCAGAATAGTTTGCAGTATAACCAACTGAAGATCCAAAGTAGTACCAGACCAATGAGCAGGCCTGGAAACCAGTGCATTATTCGTGTTAGTAAAATTAACATATATGTTGCTTTAAAGAGTTATAAATTTATTTGGAATGATTGTATTACTGGACAATGATTTCTACACGTCGATTTTCAGCTTTGCCTGCTTTTGTTTTGTTGCTGGCAAGCGGTTGGGTTTCACCTTTTGAATCTGTTTTGATTCGGTCGGCTGCAATGCCCATTCTGGTCAATCGTTGTTTGACATCTTCTGCACGTTTCTTACCCAGTTTCAAGTTTGCAGAATCTTTACCATCGCTATCGGTATGTCCTGTAAGTGATACATTTTTAGTAGCATCTTGTAGCAAGAAGGTTTTTACGTTGTTGAGGTATTCTTCAAGCTGTTTGGAGAGCAATAAGTCTGCACTGTTGCTATTGAAGCGAAGAGGACGTTTGTTAGCCAATAGGTCTTTTGCAGTAGCTTCTGATACTCTGAATAATAAGTTAATAGGACTATAGATGGTATCATTTGAAGCGTGTAGATAAGGCTCTTTTTTGGCTACTACAAAGATTTTGTTGGGACTGATTCCCATCGCAATCAATTTTTTCTTGATGACTTCTGCTCGGTCTTCACCTAGCTTTTTGGTAGGGTCATCTCTATAACTACTTGATATGGTAATCTCTCTGTTGGGATTCTTCTTGAGGTAATCCGCTACTTGTTTGAATTCCTTGTCGAAATCATCCACATTGTTGTTGTCTGTTTTTGGGTTCAAAAACCAAAGACCTTTATTGGACTGTGCGACTACATTGTCGGCATCTTTGATGCTCAATCCCGCAAATGAACGAGGTTTGTAGGCTGCTTCTAATCCACCATATAAGGTGTCTTTCTCAAACTTCAATGTGTTGTTTTTCTTAGCAATAGGAATGATTAGGTGGCCAGGAAAACCTGCTTTGACCAATTTTTGTTTGAGTTGGTCGGCTCTTGCCAAGCCCCAATTTGCAAACTTCGCATTGCTAGGTTTGCCTTCTTGGTCATTGTAGTACCCTACTACTTCCAATTGTCGGTTGGGATTTTTTTGGATGTAGGTACTCATGTCACCAATCGCTTGTTGTAGTTTGATGGGCGAAAGAGGAAGGGCATTGGATTTTGGGAAACGAAAATGGTCTTGTAAGGAAACGACCATTTTGCTGCCGTCTTTGACTGTAAAGCCAGGTAAGGCAATGCTGGGGGTAATGTCTCCTGTGGTGGATTCTGCATGTTTGGCGAATAATCCGAAGCCTTCGCAAGCGTCCAAATTTTCGCAATCAAACCAATACAGAAAAGCTAGTCCGGAAACAATTAGCCCAATTATGTAAAATAGTTTGCTCATAGGTTAAGAATTTTAACATTTATAAGATGGCTCGGTGACCGAGTTTATAAAATATCCTTTGGTTTATTGGGTAGGTATAGATTGGACGGGGGAAGGGGGCTTCAAGTCACCAAGAAATAGGGTATTAAGATAGGTTTTTTTCAGATATTCGACAAATTTGACATAAAAAAAGTAGTTAAAGCTTAAATAAGCTTAACTACTTTTTTTGTGCTAAAGCACTAAAAACGAATTAATTAATTTTGTTTTTTTTATGAAAAAACTATCTAATAAGTTCGCCTTTCTTCAAATGATTATTTAATTAAAATTTAATAACCATGCCTTTTTATTTTCATTCGCTCGTGCCTTGTTGTAGCGTTCTTTGGCGGTGTTGCCATTGGTAGAGCCATAAATTCCGACTCGATAATAACCTGAAGTAGTTTTGAGCGCGTGTGCATCATAGCCTTTTCCCTTTAGCTTGTTGATGGCTTTATTGGCATTGGCTTCACTTTTGAAGGCTCCGACAATGATGTAATACCCTTTTGGAGAGCTGGAAGCGGCGTATTCACCTGCTCTTGCTTTGGCAATGTTGATGCCATTTAGAGCGGCGGTATTGGTGAGTGCGGTGCTGCCTGAATTGTTGGCGTTTGTATTGGTATTGTTTGTTGTTGAGGTTTTTGCGTCGGTGTTAGCGCTTTCACTGCTTGTCGTACCCGCTTTGTCATCAGTATTGGTCTTTGCAGTCGGTTTATCTGTATTGTTGTTATTTCCTGCATTTTTATCTGCTGCTCCACCTGATGAAGCTTTATCTGCATCACCATTATTGGCGGCAGTATTCTCATTGTTGTCAGTATTTGAGTCTTGCCCAGTTTTATTTCCTGTACCGCCAGCTTCTACTGTTCCTTTATCATTTGCTTCGGTATCACTATTGTTATTCCCGTTTGCGCCATTGTTTTGGTTACTTGTTGAGGAATTTGTACCACCTGTATTGTTGTTATTCCCCTTGTCTGCCAATTCTCCTTCTTTGTCGCTATCTCCTGCAAACCAGCTAAATGGTGGAATACTCCACAAACCAGAACTTTCTTCTGATTCTGTTTTAGTCTCATTGTTTGCCATCCCTTTGTTGTCTTCTTTTTGAAGCTGCATAATCAGCATGCCACACAAACCGAAGATAAGTATAGGTAAGAGCCAAAACCATCCGCCTCCGCTTTTTCGGCGTTTTTCGGGTGGAATGACAGGGGGAAGGTTCTGTGCATTTTCAGCCAAAACGGAAGATACCGTGCGTTTTTCGCTTGGCGTATCTGGAATTTCCTCTTCTTCGGGAAGGTCTTTTTCTTCTTCAAAAGAAGAAAGGTCCAATTCAGATGTTCCTCCAATACCCGCAGCTCCAATGTTTTCATTGCTGTTTGGAGGAGTCGTGGCTGTAATGACTGGTAAGTCTAAGGTTTTGAAACCAAAAGAATTGAGGGATAAATTGAGGTCTTGGGTAGGATAAAATTGAACTCCTTTGTCGCCCTCGTCTTGCAGTGTGCCGAGGTTTCCCAAGGAAACAGCTTCTCCTGCCTGCAAAGTTGCTTTGGTCTGAGCTGCAAATTTTTTCAATGCTTCTTCAACCAATGAGGGAGGAATGGATTCCATTTTGGCAATATGCCCCACCAATATACCATCATTTACCTTTAGTTTTTCGTTGAATACCACTGTTTTGATGGGCGGACTGATGGTTTGGTCGTCTTCATTGATAGCTGCCATCTTGTTGCGGGTGCTAAATGCACCCAAATCAGGGACAATCACCGAACTGTATTCGTATAATAAATCGTGGATATATTTGGCGACTTCAATAGTAGTGCTGCTCATAGGTTTATTGGTATTTTTGGCTTAGGTTATTAAAAAATGTGGGGGATTGATTCATGGACACCAAAAAAGAAAATTGAATGCTTTTATTAGGAACAACTTTTGTGAAAACTCAAATGCAAAGTGCAACTTCAAACTCAAAATTCTTTGGGTTGAAGTTGATTAAAATCTTACTTGATTTGAATTGTCTTAAAAATTTCACTTAAAGGTAAGAAATATTCTTTTTTAGTTGAAAAGAAATGTCGGAGATTTTTAGGTTGTAGAGTTTTGTAGCAAAAATCAAAATCCATTGTAAATACCCTTGTTTTACAATGGATTTTGAGGCTAATAAGTTTGCAGTATACTTGGATTAGTATTTCATCAACATTTTTCCACCTATTTCCTTCAATAACTTTCCTGCCAAAGCTGCGGTCATAAAAGATATATCTCGATGTGGATTGTACTCCACAATATCTGCTCCAATAATAGGTACATCAATTTTTTGAATGAAATCAATGACTTGTCTGCTGGTCAAACCTCCTGGTTCGTGGTGAGATACACCTGGAGCGTGAGCAGGATCTATGCCATCTAAATCCAAAGAGATATACAATGGATGCTTGAATTTTAGGTTTTTGAGTTCTTCAATGTTTCGCATTTCTATCATTCGGATACCAAATTTTGAAGCCTGCTCTCTTTGGTGTGGATTGATGGCTCGAATGCCTACTTGGGTTAGTTTTGCAGCCAAACCCTCTTCCATAATTCTTGCGAAAGGGCAAGCATGTGAGTATTTATCCCCTTCAAAATCGTTGTACAAATCTCCGTGTGCATCAATTTGAAGGATTTCAAAAGGCTCAGTGAAACGTTTGGCGTGCGCCCGAATGATGGGATAGGTGATAGAATGGTCGCCTCCCAAAGTTAATAGCCGAGTGGCGTTTTGAAGTAAATGGTCGTATTGGGATTCAATATCGAAATAGTCTTGAATCTTGAGGTCTCCTATGTCTTCAAACTGTGAATGCTCGATTACATTGACATCCAGCTCTGACCAATAATTGGCAGCTCCATTGTGTAATATACTGCGTATTTGTTTTGGAGCGAGTGCTGGGCCTTGTAAAAAACTGGATTTTTGGTCGAAATGATCGCCCACAAGGCTGACTTTAGAAGGAAATAATTGCATGATAAAGTTTGTTTTTGGCGAATTTACAAAATTGAAGGGAATGAAGAATTTATAAAAAAGTAGAAA
>JBGCDY010000883.1:0-4146 GCA_045105835.1 Chitinophagales bacterium | reverse complement strand
GATACCATAGCAGTTATCCATAAACGGTCTTCATTTTTTACAATCATAGCAGTTCCTTCCTCCAAATCTGAAGTGACAATTTCTCGTTCGTTTATCGTCTCATAATTCGCATCTAAACGATATAGAATCAAACTTTTATTGCCTTTTTGAACCCTATTGGCGAGCAAATACAATTCGTTTCCGTTTTGGCACAAGGTGATTGGATGTTCATAAGTATCAGCCTTTTGACCAATTGTTATCTCCTGTTTCAACTGCCCATCTTTATCCATAATCAACAATAAGGTGTATAGATTTTGGGGTGTCCTTGTGTTCGCTAAAAGCACTACATCCTGATTAACAGAATAGCTCTTGTAGATTTCCCCTATAGGATGATTTGTAATTATCTCGCTTCTACTACCTTCTTCTATGTTTTGTGCAATACTTGGAAAAGAAGCAAGCATTACTAATAGGAATGTGTAGCTTATTTGCTTGTAAATGGTTGAAGTCATTTTTATTGGTTTGTTGGAATTGAGTCAATCCATCAAGGAATTTTATATCCATGATACCATTTCTATATCCCGATGAAGGCTTTCTATATTTTGGTTAATAATAACACACATTGTAGTGTGTCTGGAGAAGAGTGAAGTATTCTACCTTTCTCGAAAAAATGGAGTGCCTGTTATTTGGAGCATAGAGACTTTTTTGGAGCAATCTGCTTATCCGTTTTTATTGGGAGGAAAACGGTTTTTCAAAAAGAACTAATCCGTTATTTTAACTTCAAGTTTCATCAAACTATCTCCTATTTTGTAAAAAACATAGAGCCGATTATCAGGTAATACAACCATAGTTTCGACTGCCTCTCGCTCTTCTGTTCTAAATGTATGTGTCTTCGATTTTTCAAGATTTTGGCTCAATACGGTTAGAGAAATATCGGAAGAATTGATTTTTCTACTAAAGTGAACGGTGTCATACTCCGCATTTTCGGACTGCCCCAACAACACATAATTGTTCCCAACCTTTTTTGTTCTTTTGTAGAAGGTTCTTGTATCGTCTTTGAAGTTTTGCTGGCTCAATACTTTTCCATTCTCATCCAAGAGCATTCTTTTTAACTCGTAATTTTTGGCTACGATTTTGGTGTATTCAAGCCCTAAAACAAGGTAGTTGTTGTCTTGAATAAATACATCAAATGCCTCATCGCCTCCCAATTGGGTTTTATACAATTTTTCCCAACTTACTACTCCTTGCTTCATTTTTGCGACCCAAAAATCGGTATTGTTATCTGTTGTTTCATAACCAACCAATACCAACTCTTCACAGGAGGCTGTTGAACAAATCATATTGTTGCATATCTTACTTTTGAATTGATTTGGTGTTACTAAAACACTTCCTAGTCTTTTCGAGGTTTTTGCATCTATTTGAACAACCCGCTCTAATTCCTTACTGGGCATTTCATTTTTTTTGTTCAAATTAATTTCGTTGATTATCTGTTTACTTTCTATATCAAACTCAATTAATTTTGGATAGTAGTTCATTTCATCATCCTGAACAGTAGCTGTAATCCATAAGCGGTGCTTACTTTTCTGAATCATAGCAGTGCCCTCTTCCAAGCCTGGAATAAAAATTTCTTTCTCACTTATGGATTCATATTGAGCATCCAAATGATAGAAAACCAAGCTTTTATTTCCATTCCGAATCCTATTGGCAAGCAAGTAGAATTCATTTTCATTTTTGCACAAAGCCACTGGATGCTCATAAGAATTTACTTCTTTGCCTATGGTTTTTTCTGATTTCAAGTTTCCTTGTTCATCCATAATCAACAACAAAACACTTAGGTTTTTGGTACTTCGTGTATTGGCTAAAAGTACGACCTCATTGTTGACAAAATAGCTTTTGTGTATTTCTCCTACAGGGTGACTTGTAATTATCTCGCTTCTGCTACCTTCTTCTATGTTTTGTGCAATACTTGGAAAAGAAACAAGCATTATTAGTAGGAACGTGCAGCTTATTTGTTTGTAAATGGTTGAAGTCATTTTTTGTTTTTTTGAAAAGTCTTTATGCATTAGAAAGGGTGTTTAACAATGCACAAAAACTCATTATTAAAGTTCTTTGTCATTTTTTGCAAAGACTATAAAGACTACAGTAGTTTTGTTTTATGAGGGGTTGATTCCCTGCACAGCCTATGTCTGTTCGTTTCAAATAATAAACTACTGTAGTCTCATTTCACAGGTTTTGTCAAAGACTCACTATTAATTAATACTCAAGCCCTAATAGCATCATAATGTGAGCATCTACCTTCCCAATTGGCAGGTTATTGGCTTGTTGGAATTGAGTCAATCCATCGAAGAATTTTATGTCCATGACACCATTGTTTCCAGCATCATAGTTTCTCGATTGCAAAACACGTTGAATCTGAATAACCTGTTGTTGTGTGAACTGCTTTTCACAAGGTATCTCCAACCATTCAAGCCTTCCTTGCTTTGTCAAAACATAGGTTTTGATGGTTTTTCGTTCAAATTGATTGGATTGACTAGCATCTTTCAACACCCAAACTTCTTGTTTTTTAGCAGGAATATCCCTCAGACACCAAACCTTACAATCCTCTGGATTTGCGCACATACATTCATCTCCTCCCATTTTCTTTCTGACCCACTTGGTAGTGGCAGGCGTTGTTTCTAAAACCATTTTAGTGACACCCTTTGGAGCGTTTGCGAGATCTCCAGTATAGACCAAATATTCTTTGCTCACATATGCACCTTCTGCCTTAATTTTCTGATAGCATTTACCAGGTGTAGCATTTTTAGGCAAATCATCTACCTGTTTATGACTATTCTGATTGAAGATAGATTCAGGTTTTTCTTCAATAGGCTCAGAAACAGCATCCTCTTTTGAAGGTTGAGACTCCTCTATTGGTTCTGATTTTTCAGGAGACTTGGGTTCGACATTTTTTGCAGCTTGGGTTTCTTCTATAACTGTTGGAATTTCAAGGTTTGCAGCTTCGGTATTTTCAACCAATATTTCTTTTTCGTAAGCCTCTGGATAAACGTTTTTTTGTGCCGAAATTTCTTGTACAAGTAAACCCGTTACCAAAATAAGTGCCATGAAAACGCCTTTCATCGAAACTACCGAATATTCGTATTTACCAAATAGCCTGTGAATTCGTGTCGTCAAATGACCTTGTTCTTGATTTGCAGACACGGCTAAATTCGTTTTCAATGAAAAATATTTTACTTGAGCGCTTGTCAAAGCATGGGCATAGAGATGGGGGTTGCTTTGGATTTGCAATACCAAATCATCACAACAATGTTCCCTTTCTAATCGAATTTGACGGTTTATCCACCAAATAAGAGGGTGAAAAAACAACAAGACTTCAATAGCAGATTGGCATAAATTGACCGCATAATCCAAACGGCGAATATGCGCCAACTCATGCAATAGGAGAACCTCTATCTGAGTCACAGACAATCCTGTAAACAGTTGAATAGGAAGTAAAATGACGGGCTTGAATAGGCGAAAAGTAACAGGCCCTTCTACTTTATTGGAAATCAGCAATTGGACATTTCTCGCAATTCCCATTTGTTCGCAGAGTTTTGCCAAACGTGTATTCCATTTATCTGGCGTAGGGTACAAGCCCTTTTTTTGCAATTGGTGAAGCCTAATGAACCCTTGGAATAGCCAATAAGCAAAAAATAAAACGCCCAAAAACCAACAGCAAACAATCATTGGAATGTAATCCCTGACCAGATTCTTCCATTGATTCAAACCTCCAATGGTCAAAAGTGAGGTATCTGACGATTCATGGTCAACCAATTGTGCATTTTGAAGTTCTTCTGTGGGAATTTCAAGGATAATAGCCTCTTGTTCTTGATAGAGTTCCCATTCTTCATGAAATGTATAGCCCGTCCAGACCACACAAAGCACCAAAGCCAAACAGGATACCAAATACCGAAGATTGGACAGTTGATTGGAAAACAGGCTCAATATCAACTTCAATACAAGCCCAATCACCGTTGCTTGCCATAAAGTATGGACAATCGTCCAACCCAAGGCTAATGTTATGGGCGAGGCTTCAAAAACCAAACTACTGTTCATTTTCTTCTGTTTTTTGATTGTTTAACCATTCTTGGATGGTATCCAATTCTGTTTGTGTGGTAGGCGTTTGCCCCAAAG
>JBGCDY010000882.1:0-8037 GCA_045105835.1 Chitinophagales bacterium | reverse complement strand
ACCAAATGTAGGTACTGAATGCCGCTGTCTGCAAACTGTTTGGCAACCTCCAATGGGCTATCGTTATATACCTTTTTTGTGCTGTAATCTCCTTTTGAAAGCCGTACACACTTCCCTTCGATGATGTCTATTGCGGGGATGATTCTCATAGTTCTAAGAAGTTTTTTAATATTTGCTCACCAATCTCGGCTGATTTTTCGGGATGAAATTGGGTAGCATAAAAATTGTTTTTTTGCATTGCAGCACTGAATCGTGTGATATAATCACATACTCCAATCGTTTCCTCACAAGGTACTGCGTAATAACTATGAACATAGTACACATTATTTTCTTTTTGGAGGGAATCAAAGAGCTGACTTTTGAGATTTGTAAAATTGTTCCACCCTATATGTGGCACGAGTCCCATTGGAGGAAATCTCTTTACTTGAGTATCGAATATTCCCAAACATTTTGTATTCCCTTCTTCGCTGTAAGCACACATCAATTGCAGTCCAAGACAAATCCCCAACATCGGTTGTTGGAGGGCAAAAATTACCTTATCGAGTTCTTTTTCTTTGAGGTATTTCATAGCAGAACTCGCTTCGCCTACTCCTGGAAAAATGACCTTCTCAGCCTTGAGAATGGTCTGTGCATTGTCCGTAATGATGCTTTCATATCCCAAACGATTGAGGGCGTTTTGGACAGAGCTGATATTGCCCGCATTGTATTTGATAATCGCAATCATAGGCTTCCTTTTGTACTTGGGATGGAGTAATTATTGGTTTGATTTACAGCCATTTTGATGGCTTTGGCGAAGGTCTTGAAAATGGCTTCTATCTTGTGATGTTCGTTTTCTCCTTCGGCTTTTATATTGAGGTTGCACTTTGCAGTGTCACTAAACGATTTAAAAAAATGTAGGAACATTTCTGTTGGCATTTCTCCAATTTTTTCTCGTTTGAAATCTGCTTTCCATACCAGGGACGGTCTTCCTCCAAAATCTATCGCTACCTGTGCCAAACAGTCGTCCATCGGCAATAAAAAACCATACCGTTCGATTCCTTTTTTGCTGCCTAAAGCAGTTAAAAACGCTTCCCCCAATGTGAGAGCAACATCCTCAATTGTATGGTGTTCGTCTATTTCCAAATCACCTTTCACATCAATAAACAAATCTATATTTCCATGTTTTGAAACCTGCTCTAACATGTGGTCAAAGAATCCCAATCCTGTTGAAATAGTTGATTTTCCACTGCCATCGAGGTTCACCAAGATGTTAATATCTGTTTCTTTGGTTTTCCGATTGATGCTTGCTTTTCTCGGTTTGGCTTTCAGATACTGGTAAATATCCTTCCAGCTTTTGGTACATAAAACGGCCGCTTCGGATTCGTTGCCAATAAAAATTCCTTGTGCATTTAGGTTGGTAGCGAGTTCTATATCGGTCAATCTATCGCCTATCACGTAGGAGTTTGCCAAATCATAGTTGCCATAAATGTATCGTTGGAGGAGACCTGTTCGAGGTTTTCGAGTTGGAGCATTGTCAGCAGGAAAACTTCGGTCAATTAGGATTTCAGAAAACTCAATCCCTTCGTTTTTAAAGGCTTGAATGATTTTGTTTTGAGCAGGCCAAAAGGTATTTTCTGGAAAGGAATCTGTTCCCAATCCATCTTGATTGGTAACCATGACCAATTCGTAATCAAGTTCTACCATTATTTTGGAAAGCCACTGAAATACGCCAGGATAAAATTCTAATTTTTCTAAGCTGTCTAATTGATAGTCAATAAGTGGTTCGATTACCAATGTACCATCTCTATCTATGAACAATATTTTTTTCATTTTTGAAGTGCTTTAAGAGTATTCAATAAAATTTCATTTTGGGTAGGTGTGCCTACGGTAATGCGTAAGGCATCTTTTATTTGGCTTGTTCGATTGCGAATAATGATGCCTTTTTTTTGGAGGGCAGTAAACACAGTTTCAGCATTTTCAAATAGTGCCAATATGAAATTGGCCTCGGTAGGAAATACTTTTTTGACAATTTTGATTTCCTTTAACACAGCTATCAGCATTTCTCTTTGAGCTTTAATCTGCGTGATTTGTCGTTTTACCATTTCGCTATTTTGTAGCATTTCCAATCCTTTGACTTGACTGAGGGTATTGACATTGTAAGGTGGTTTGATTTTGTTAAGGACTGCAATGATTTCGGGGTGGGCAAATGCCATTCCCAATCGTAAACCTGCCAACCCGTAGGCTTTACTCATGGTTTGCAAAACAACAATATTGGAGGTCATACTTAACAAAGAGATGGCACTTTTTGAATCTGTAAAATCAATATAGGCCTCGTCCACAACTACCAATCCACTGAACTGTTTGGCTATTTTTTGAATAGATTTTAGTGAAAAAATATTACCTGTTGGATTGTTGGGAGAACAGATAAATAACACGCCTTTGGCATTCGTTTTCGATGCGATATCTCCAATGTCGGGCAGTTCAAAATCATTGTTTAATGGGAGTTTTACAATTTCTACATTGTTGATTTTAGCCGATACCTGATACATCCCATAGGTGGGCGGAAAGATAAAAGCCTTGTCTTCCTTTGGTTCACAAAAGGCTCTGAATAGTAGGTCGATGGCTTCATCACTTCCATTTCCAACGAAAATTTGATTCGTTTCGACTCCTTTTATTTTGGCAATCGCCTTTTTTAATTTCGATTGATAGGGGTCTGGATAGCGGTTCAAGTCAGTATCAAAAGGATTCTCATTGGCATCCAACCAAATATTTGCTTCTCCGCTAAACTCCTCTCTTGCAGAACTGTAAGGAACTAACTCATGAATGTTTTTGCGGATGAGACTGTTTATATCAAACATTGTTTATTTCTTTTAATCTGATGGTTACTGCATTTTTGTGCGCCAAAAGTCCTTCTGCCTCTGCCATGATTTCTATAGCATTTCCGATGGTGGCAAGTCCTTCTTTGCTGAGTTCTTGAAAGGTTATTTTTTTCACAAAACTGTCTAAGGAAACACCGCTGTAACTTTTGGCAAATCCATTGGTGGGTAAAGTGTGGTTCGTTCCACTTGCATAATCACCAGCACTTTCGCAGCTGTAATTACCCAAGAATACAGAACCTGCATTGACAATCTTATTTGCATATTGGAGGGCAATATCAGATGCAATTATCAAGTGCTCGGGAGCGTATAAATTGCTAAATCGAATACAATCTTCCACGGTGTTAAAGAGAATGGCTTTGCTGTTTTGCAGTGCTTGTTTGGCAATCTCTTTTCGAGGCAGTTCCTCCAATTGTTTGGAGATTGCCACCATTGTTTTGTCGATAATGCTTTCCGAATCGCTTACCAAAATGACTTGACTATCAACTCCATGTTCGGCTTGTGATAACAAATCGGCTGCAATAAATTCAGGGTTTCCCGTTTGGTCGGCTATGACCAATACCTCACTTGGTCCAGCGGGCATATCTATTGCTATTCCAGCTTGTTGTACCAATTCTTTGGCTTTGGTGACATACTGATTTCCTGGACCCAATATTTTATATACTGGGGGAATACTTTCTGTACCGTAAGCCATTGCTGCAATAGCTTGTGCCCCTCCAACTTTGTATATTTTTTGAATGCCAATCAGGTTGGCGGTATATAAAATAGCTGGATGAACTAGACCATTGGAGTCGCAAGGAGTGCATAAGACAACTTCTTTGCAGCCTGCAATTTTCGCAGGAATTCCAAGCATTAATATGGTGGAAAACAAAGGGGCTGACCCTCCAGGAATGTACAATCCTACTTTTTCGATAGCAACACTTTTTCGCCAACATTTCACACCAAGAGTAGTTTCAACGACTGCTTCAACGCTTTGCTGAGAGGTGTGAAATTTTTCAATATTTGCTTTTGCAATGTTAATAGCTGCTTTCAATTCTGCTGAAACCGAGGAATTTGCTTTTTCGATTTCGACAGATGAAACCACAAGGTTCTCCAAACTTGCCTTCTCAAACTTTAGTGCATACTTCTTTAGTGCATTGTCTTTTTCTGATTTTACAGTATCTAAAATCGAACGGACAATTTCCCTTAGCCTTTCATTTTCAATGACTGGACGCTGCACCAATCTCGCCCAATCTTGTTGCTGGATGTTTTTTAGGATGTCCATTATATAACCATTTTATCTATTGGAATAATCAAAATACCTTCTGCTCCAGCTATCTTCAGTTCATCAATCACCTCCCAAAATTTACTTTCTTCAATTACGGAATGTAGAGAGTACCACCCTTTTTCAACTAATGGCAAGATAGTGGGACTTTTTAAACCAGGTAATATATTGCAGACTGCCTCAACTTTGGATTCAGGCACGTTCAACAAAATATACTTAGTATTTTTTGACTTTATAACTGCTTGTATTCTAAATCGTAATTTCTCCAATATCTGTTCTTTTGGAAAAGGCAGTTTGAGAGATTTTACAAGCACGGCTTCTGATTTGAGAATGACCTGTGTGGCTCTCAAACCGTTTTTGAATAAGGTACTGCCAGAACTTACAATATCGCAAATACCATCTGCCAAGCCGATACTGGGCGCAATTTCGACTGAGCCAGAAATAGTGTGTATTTCTGCATTTATATTGTTCGCTTTCAGGTATTTACTGAGCGTATTGGGATAGGAGGTAGCTATTTTTTTTCCTTCAAAATAGGATAGGTCATTCTCTTTGACTTCTTTGGGAACAGCCAAACAAACCTTGCATTTAGAAAACCCAAGTTGTTCGACTACTTCAATTTTTTTCTGTTTTTCAACCAGCAGGTTTTCGCCTACAATGCCAATGTCGGCAACCCCATCTTCGATGTATTGGGGAATGTCCGAATTGCGTAGATAGAGCAGTTCAATGGGAAAATTTGAAGCACTGACTTTCAGTTGGTCTTTGCCGTTGTTGATGGATATGCCACAGTTTTTGAGGAGTTTGAGCGAATCTTCATTTAGTCTTCCGCTTTTTTGAATGGCAATTTTTAGCTTACTCATTTTATTCATTTGATACCTGAGTAAACCATTGAAGGGGCGCATAAAAAACGAAACCCCGTCTGATTTACTCAGACGGGGTTTGAAATATCTTTATATACATATATATCATCTCCTGCTTGCCTGAGAGCCAGTATGAAAATGATGATGATGTAATTGTGTAAAATTCATTGTTATTATTTTATTCTCTGCAAATCTAAGCTATTTTTTCTTTTATGTCAATATTTTGGGTCTTTTATTGCGAATAATTCAAAAAATGTTTTTACTTACAGTATTAAGGATGATGAATTAGATTTTATTCTAAGCAAAGTTGGTGGTAATAAACAGGTAACACTACTTTGATTAATTGAGAGAAAATAACATCTGTTTGGCTCAGTTGAAATAGTGAAATTCACATATTCTTTACGGTAATTTGACTGCTTGAGCATTATCTGTTTACCACTACCAAATCGTATAACTATCTCTTTTTTAATAGTGTTTTTTCATTTTAATTTTGATTCGCTACTCACCTCTCTTATTTCACACAAAATATTGCGAAAACATTTTTTTACCGAGTTCTTCAAAATTTTCGTTTATATTGGAGTTAAACAAAATCCTCTCTCTATTCCATGCTCAAATCCTATCTTGCCAAAGGTCTCAGTGCCTCCTTTCTGATTCAGCTAAGTGCCATCGCCATTGGTTTTGGCAGCAGTTGGTTGTTGGCAAAACTGATTGGGGCAACAGGCTATGGTGTTTATACCTATGCTTTTTCGTGGGTGACGATTTTGAGTGGCATGGCTTGGTTGGGTTTTGACGATTTGTTGATTCGAGATGTGGCAGTTTATAGGAGTCAAGGAAAAACAAACTTGTTGAAAGGTTTGCTTCAAACGGCTTTGGCGGGAACTGTAATTGCAGCTATTGTTTTGACTCTTTTGGCTTATGGCGGCATAGAACTGTTTGCCTACCTTCAATATTTATTCGACTTTCCTTTTGAAGTCTCTTTCCTCTCCGATTCCTCCACAAAAACAGCCTTACAGATTGCGTTTATTGCCATTTTGCCGATGACGCTCTTGCTCGTTCTACAATTTGCATTGGTGGGTGCAAAAGAAATTGTTTTGGGGCAAATTGCGGAAAAACTCTTCAAACCTATCTTTTTTCTGTTGGCGGTCATTGGAATCTATTTTTACCAAGACCAACACATTACTCCCATTGAAGTCATCACTGCAAATGTAGTAGTCGTTTTTGCAGCTTGTGTTCTCGCCTATTTTTTCTTTCGCAAAAAACTCATTCAACCCTATCAAAAAATCCAAGCAAGTTATCAACAGAAAATTTGGTGGTCAACAGCCATTTCTTTTGCTTTGGTGAATACGCTCAATTTGGTGTACATCAAGGCAGATATAGTCATGTTGGGAACGATTACTGGGGCAGAATCGGTGGGTGTTTACAGCATTGCCTCCAAATTTTCGGAATTGCTTCGCTTCTTCTTGGCGATTGTCTATCTCGTTGTTAGCCCGATGATTGCAGATATGTATGCAGCAGGTAAACTGAAAGAGTTGCAGGCTTTAGCGACCAAAAGTGCAAGGGGTGTTTTATTGCTTTCTTTGCCGATGGTCGTGGTTTTCTGGCTATTTGGCGAATGGATTTTGGGTCTATTTGGACTTGAATTTGTGGCGGGTTATGATGTCCTGATAATTTTGTGTATTGGGCAACTGTTCAATTTGGCTTGTGGAATTGGCGGCAATTTATTGATGATGACAGGGCACGAAAAGGCAACTTTTTGGGGCTTGTTTTTGAGTACAATCGTGAATATTTCCTTCAATGCCCTCTTGATTCCTTCAATGGGCATGATGGGTGCTGCGATTGCGACGGTTTTGGGTGTCGTGGTTTGGAATATAATCTTGCTCGTTTTAGTCAGGCAAAAGCTCGGCATTGACGCTTCTATACTGGGAATCAAAATTTAGGCATAGTTTTTTCTTGTTATTTTGAGTGATATGGATGGGCGATTAACAATAGATGGCTGTTCATACATTAAGGAAAAATAAAATTAGCTATTCATAAAATCCAATTTGCTTGTTTACAAGCATTTATTTGAATTTGCATTTGAGTTTTTAATTTAAATTTCTCCCCCCCCCCTTTCCCCTTCAAATGCTTTCAGTGGTAACCCCTTAAAACGAAGCATGATGATAACTGCACTACAAATCATTTTTTGGATAAGCGTTTTTTTAGTTGTCTATACCTATGTAGGTTATGGATTCATTTTGTACTTGATGGTCAAAATCAAACGGCTATTGGGCAAGAGTGATGTAATTCCCGAAAAACCTACTGTATTTCCAGAAGTCACCTTTGTAGTAGCAGCCTACAATGAACAAGATTGGATTATCGATAAAATCCACAATACCTTAGACCTCGATTACCCAAAAGACAAGATTCAATACTTTTTTGTAACCGATGGGTCGAATGACCGCACGCCCGAAATCATCCAACAATATCCTCAAATCAAACTATTTCACCGTCCCGAAAGAGCGGGTAAAATTGCAGCAGTGGAGCGCATTATGGAATATGTGACGACTCCGATTGTGATTTATACGGATGCCAATACGATGGTGAACAAAGAGGCAATTTACAACATCGTGCGCCACTACGAAGACCCAAAAGTAGGTGCTGTGGCAGGCGAAAAACGCATTTCTATGTTGTCCGAAGATGCGGCAAATGCTGCAGGAGAAGGAATTTACTGGAAATATGAATCCAGCCTGAAACGTTGGGATTCAGAATTGTATTCCGTTGTGGGTGCGGCAGGTGAATTGTTTTCTTTGCGGACAGAGATGTATGAGGCAGTACCGAAAGACACGATTATTGAAGATTTTTACATGACCCTACGCATTGCCCAAAAAGGCTACAAGGTTCGCTATGAACCCAATGCTTATGCAGTAGAAGGGCCTTCGGCTTCGGTCAAAGAAGAATTGAAACGAAAAATTCGCATTGCAGCAGGTGGTATTCAAGCGATTGTACGCCTTGCTCCTTTGTTGAACATTTTTAAATATGGTATGCTAACCTTCCAATATGTTTCACATCGGGTATTGCGTTG
>JBGCDY010000881.1:0-6676 GCA_045105835.1 Chitinophagales bacterium | reverse complement strand
TTTAAGGACAACTTGGTTTACAAAGCCACTTTGCGGCATTACATTTCTACCTTGGTGGATGAGAAAGCCAGTTTTATGTGGGCAATTGAAGGCACACGTTCTCGCACGGGTAAATTGGTTTGGCCTCAAATGGGGATTTTGAAGTACATCATGGAAGGGGAACAGGCTTCAAAGGAGACGGTCAAATATGTACCCGTTTCGGTGGTCTATGATTTGATTCCCGATGTAATGGAAATGACCGCAGAAGGGCGTGGTAAAGAGAAGAAAGCGGAAAGCCTAACTTGGATGCTTGATTATATCCGCAAAATGGGCAGCAAAAGAGGTAAAATATCGGTTCGTTTTGGAGAACCTGTAGAGCCGAGTGATGTGGCAATAGGGAAATCAGAGGCCTTGGAAAAGCCCGATTTGTTGAAGAAAAGCATTCCCCGTTTTGCCTTTGAACTGGTCAGAAACATCAATCAAATCACGCCTGTTACCACAACTTCCCTCTTGTGTGTCACCTTGTTGAGCAAGTTTTCATTGAGCAAAAGAGCTTTGGAAACCTATGTAGCGGCTTTGATGGAATTTGTGGAAAGCCACCATCCCCATGCTTTGATTGATAGAGGCAGACCGATTGGCGAAAGCGTACAGGCAGCCTTGAACTTATTGACGAAAGAAAAACTGTTTTTACTGCAAGGAGAAGGCGCAAATGCCAAATACACGATTGCAAAACAACATTACCTGCCGAATATCTACTACGCAAACATGGCAGTGCATCATTTTTACCACCGTTCGTTTATTGAATTGGCATTGATGCACTTGATTGAAGCAGGTGGAGAGCGAAGAGAAATGGTCTTTTGGGAGAAGGTCATGTCCCTGCGGGATTTGTTCAAATTTGAGTTTTTCTACTCCAATCGCTCCAATTTTACGAATGAAATTGAGGCAGATTTGGGCTATATGGACAAAGATTGGGCTTCTTATTTCTTCAAAAAAGAAACCGATTTGATGGACATGGTTCACCAGCGAAAAATGTTGGTAGCGCCAGTCGTCTTGTTCAATTATATTGAAGCCTATCAAGTGGTCGCCCAAGCTCTACTTCAATGGGATACAACTCAAGCCTTTGATGAAAAAATCTTTGCAGATTTCTGCTTTGCCATTGGCGAAGAAATGGAATGGCAAGGGCAAATTCGCCGAATTGAAGCGGTTTCCAAACCCTTTTTGAAAAATGGTATTCGACTGGCGAAACATCGAGGCTTGATTCCAAGTGCTTCAAATCCAAATGTTGAAGCGATTAGTGCGTTTTTGGAGGAACTCAATCAATTGTCTCACTACATTTTAGCCCTTCAAAAAACAACTGCTGCAAGTACTGCAAAAGTGATTATGGAGGCTGCACCTATCGAACGAAGCATTGTACCTGGTTCGAGGACAGAAAGTGTCACCAGACCCATAGTGGAAGGGGAATCAGGCGCACACATTGGCGCATTTTTCGACTTGGATAGGACGCTCATTAGTGGTTATTCAGCTACCGAGTTTTTCCGTTCCAGAATTTTGAGTAGGCAAATGTCGCCCAAAGAAGCCGTTGCACAGTTCTTAGGAGTGCTGGTGTATGCGATGGGAAACAGGGATTTTTCGGGTTTGATTTCGGTCAGTACAAGGGGAATCAGTGGAATGGAGGAGCAGCGATTTATAGATGTCGGAGAAGAAGTGTATCTCAAACATTTGGCGCATACTATCTATCCCGAATCACGGGCTTTGGTGGCGGCTCATCTCGCCAAAGGGCATACCGTTGCGATTATTTCTGCTGCAACGCCTTATCAAGTCAATCCGATTGCGAGAGATTTGGGAGTCGAACATGTGATGTGTACGAGAGTGGAGGTGAAAAACGGACGGTTTACGGGCAAAATGATAGAGCCGACTTGTTGGGGTGATGGCAAGGCATATTATGCACAGCAATTGGCAGGAGAACACAAATTGGATTTGAACAAGAGTTATTTTTATACAGACAGCATTGAAGATTTGCCGCTTTTGGAGTCGGTTGGGCATCCTCGTCCAATGAATCCTGATGCTAAGCTGGCAGCATTGGCTTTCAAAAGAGGTTGGTCGGTGGACCATTTTGGCACAAAACCTAAGGCTGGATTGGCAAGTGTGTTTCGCACAGCATTATCGACTGGGACGATTGTACCTGCTGTGGTGTCGGGTTTGGCGAAAAGTGCGGTGACGCTTTCTCGTACAAGTGGAGTCAATTCGATGACTGCTGTTTTTGGGGATTTGGCTACTTCAATAGCAGGGATTAGTTTGGCGGTCAAAGGAGAAGAACATTTGGAGAACCGCCCTGCGGTGTTTATTTTGAATCATCAAAGCAGTGCGGATATGCTCATTGTAGCGAAATTGGTTCGACGAGACATCGTTGGAGTTGCCAAAAAAGAGCTGCGAAACCATCCTTTGATTGGACCGATGTTGATTGCAGGGGGAACGATTTTCTTGGATAGAGGAAATCGAGAGAAAGCAGTGGAAGCATTGAAGCCAGCAGCGGATGTATTGAAGAAGGGAAAGTCCATTATGATTTTTCCAGAAGGTACACGCAGCAAGGATTATACTTTGGGAAAATTCAAAAAAGGAGCTTTTCGAATTGCGATGGATGGCGGAGTGCCTTTGATACCGATTGTCATCAAAAATGCCTACGATGCGATGCCCAAAGGAGCGATGGTTTTTCGCCCTGCTGTGGTGAAAATCACCGTTTTGCCTCCCATTCCTACGACTGATTGGAATTTGGAGAATTTGGGTGAAAGAATTGAAGGGGTGCGGAATTTGTTTTTGGAGGAATTGGGGCAGAAGGAGTAGGGAAAGTTCAAATTAAAAACTCAACTGCAAATTCAAACGAATAGACTACCGTAGTCTCATTTCACGGTTTTCGTCAAAGAATCATAAAATCAAACTGACCATGTTTAAAAAAATCATACAACAACTAAATTCTGCTGAAATTGAATCCATTTCAGGCATGGATGCCGCCTTTTTGTACGGCGAAACCCCCAATAGCCACATGCACATAGGTTCGGTTTGTATTGTCGAAGGTTCGCTATCTTTTGAGACCTTTCGAGATTTGCTAAAATCTCGCATACACCTCATCCCAAGAATGCGACAGCGATTGGTGTATGTACCAATGAGCATAGACTACCCTTATTGGGTTGATGACCCAAATTTCAACATAAATCTGCATTTGAGCCACATTGCCATTCCAAAACCCAGCGATTGGAAACAGTTGAGGACATTGGCATCTCGCATTTTTAGTGAGCCACTTGACCATTCTCGCCCTCTGTGGTCGTTCACCTTTGTAGAAGGTTTGGATGATATAGCACAGTTGCCCAAAGGCTCAGTTGCCATCATCACCAAAATGCACCATGTCGCTATTGATGGAGTCGGAGGCGCAGGTATTTTGAGTCTTCTGTTCAACGCTTCCCCTCAAAAGAAACCCCTCAAAGAACCCAAACCTTTCCGCCCCAAACCCTTGCCCAATCAGTTGTCACTCTTGTTGAAAAGTTCTTTGGGATTTGCCGAAAAACCGCTCAAATTGCCAGGGATTGTATCTGATGCACTCAAGGCATCTTTCAAAGCAGGAGCATTGAGTCGAGTAAAATATGCCCAACTCCCCAAAGCCAGCTTTACTGCCCCCAGAACACCCCTCAACGGTATAGTCTCACCACTTCGCAAGTGGAGTACGACGATGTTATCCTTGAAGAGAATCAAGACTTTGAAGAAGATAATGGGCGTGACTTTGAATGATGTGATGTTGGGGATTTGTTCGGGAGCTTTGCGCCGTTATTTGTTGGAAAAAGGAAAATTACCCAATAAATCTTTGGTCGCAATGGTGCCTGTTTCGACTCGTACAGCAGGAGACGCAGACGGCAAAGGCAATCAGATTTCGCAGATGTTGGTACAGCTTGCGACACAAGTGGAAGACCCCATCGAACGCTTGGAAACGATTCACGAAAATACGGTTCGAGAAAAAACCTATCAAAAAGCCTTGGGTGCAAAAACCTTGTCTAAAATGGCAGAAGTTGTGCCGTTTGGAATCGCCAACCAAGCTGCAAGAATTTACACCCGCTTCAATTTGTCCAAACTCCACAATCCCATCTTCAATGTCACGATTACAAACGTGCCAGGTCCACAGTTTCCGCTATATATCAATGGGCACAAACTGATTTCGGTCAATGGAATGGCTCCAGTTTTGGATGGTATGGGTTTGATTATCACTATTTTTAGTTACAATGGACAGGTGATGGTCAGTTCTACTTCTGACGAAAATTCAATGCCTGATATTGATGTGTTCAACCGTTATATCCGAGAGTCTGCCAATGAGTTGGAAGCCTTGATTTTGGAAAAGAAGGAAGAAATGGAACAAAAAAAGAATCCTTCAAAGGCTGCTTTACCCGATTTGAATCCGCTATTGAAGCAACTCCAAAAGAGTTTTGACGCAAAGAAAAACAGCATTTCCCCCAATATGGGCATTTTCCAATTTCACCTAAGTGATTCCGATACCTACTGGCAATTTGACCTAAACGATGCGCCTTTGGTTGCCGAAAGCAAAACTTCTCACTCCAATGCCACTGCTACTTTCACTGCAAAAGACGAGCATTTCCAAAAACTCCTTGAAGGAACTTTGAATTGGGAATTGGCTGTGGTGCAGGGGCGATTGAAGGTGGAAGGGGATATTGAGAAAGCGATGGTTTTTGGGGAGTTGATTTAGGGATTTAGTAAATAATACCCTACGAATTTTACGAAGGTATTTTTCCTTTTAGCTGCGTTAAAAATTTTGACCATAGCCCTGCTATGCTAAAAATTTTTGCCTTCCTAAAAGAAAAAATACCTTCGTAAAATTTGCGTAGCGTTTTTATTTCTACACCCCTTAGGATGGATAGGGGGGCTGTGGTGGTGAATGTGTATTTATCCAATGCTTTAATTCGTGGATATTGTAAACCCGCAACTGCCGACTATTGTAACTTATCAATCCCTCTTTTTTCAATTTCCGTAAAACCAGACCTACTGCTGGTAAAGAACAACCTGTCAATGCTGCAATGTCTGTTTGTTTAAAAAAGGGAGCAACAAAGTAGCCATATTTGCCTACCCTGCTCCCCCTTTCTTTTGCGATATACAGCAAAAAATCAACAATTCGTGTGCGTGTGTCTTGTGTTTGTTGGGCAAGTAATCTTGATTCAGCGGATTGCAGTCTTTTGTTAATAGCTCCCAATATTTGTAAGCGTACCATCCAGTTTTGTGTAAACAATTGCCGTATTGCTTCTACTTCAATGGTATAGTATTCTACCTCTTCTAATGCTTGTGCAAATCCATTTGAAGGGTTTTGCCCTAATAATACCGATTCTCCAAATAGCTCGTCTTCCCAAACTATATGCTGTAAATGTTGCTGGCATTCATCGACTTGTGTGCCTATTTTTACCCGCCCTTTTTGGAGGAGATAGAGATGTGTCCGATTTTGATTGGGGGAGTAAATGTATTCCCCTTTGGTTGCTTGGTGGAGTTGATAGGGTTTTTGGTGTGGGAATAAAGGCAAAAAAAAACGAAGTAGGCGTTTGAAGGTCATGCCTTCCATTGGAATGAAATGCTTTTGTAGGTTCATTTTGAATGAATTATATGCTTCTGTGAATAAAGAAAAAAGGATTGATTGAGGAAAGTTAATTTTTGTAGGGCATGGAATATATCACAGCAAACCTTCCCTTAGTTTTTCAACTAAGGTTGGGTAGGCTGCGATAATATTTCAATAAAACCTTTTGTAGAATTAAAAATTTCAAGGAGGAATAAAACCTTTTTATTCAGTTTTCAGCAGTCTAAGGGTTTGCTGTTCTGTTGCTGTTTGAATGTGACAAAGGTATATTCCCGATTCCATATTACAAGGAGTAAAGTGAACTTGATATCCCCCCGCTTTCTGTAGTTTGTTTTGGACTAAACGCTTAACGACTTGCCCTGTTAGATTGTAAATCGTCAAAACAACTGAACTTTCGGTAGGTAAGTAATAATCAATAGTCGTTTGGTCTGAAAATGGATTGGGGGCAATTTGTAGAGATAAATTAGACCTTAATTCAACTATTTCTCCATCTTCTTGTTTGTTGCTTTCTGTTGGACAGTCTCCAATACCCACATCAAATACTGCTCCTAATTGTATATCAGTACCTGCTTCTATCTGAACGCTGTTTGTAGCTCGTAAATAATTTCTATCTCCATTTTTTATTTCTACTGTTCCATTTCCGTCTGTATCTCCAATAGTGATATAATCAGAACCTTGTGTAAATGTTGGAATGGCACTATCAGAAACGTATTCTACCAAAACATCATCCAAACAAGGAGGAGCATATAAAGTAAAGTTTTGGGCTTCGCTGCCTACGGGAATCAGTTGTCCCGTGCTGACGACCATTTGAATGTTTTTGGCTTCAAAGTTCACATCTAAGCTATCAGTAGTCGCCAAATTTTCAACATCTATTTCAAGCACGATGGTTGTTCCGCTTCCTATCTTATTTTGGTGATTGATGCGGGTCAAGGCAATGTCTATTCTGTCATTGTCTTTGTCATGTTGTAAAATAGCTCTCATGTTGGTGTTGATGTCTCCCAACCAAGAGTTTTGCAATTGAAACTTCACATCCTTAATAGTGGCAGGGGGAGGAATGTCATAAAAAACACTGAAAGCAAG
>JBGCDY010000880.1:0-2535 GCA_045105835.1 Chitinophagales bacterium | reverse complement strand
TGATTTACATTGGCTGCGAATATCCCTAAGAGGAGATGTGGATATATTGGGGAAAGCATTGGACATAGAGACCCAAGCAGTGACAGCGACTTGGGTGGAAGATGCTGAAACTGATCCAGAAATTCATTTGGCAAATCCTTTGATGCCCCATGAGCCGATTGAGCTTGAAGTTGTTTTGGCAGAAATTACAGAAACATTGCAGCCACAGGGGTCTTTCAAGGGGAAAACAAGCGAAAAAGATGTCGATTTTTATGCACGTATCAGCGAGCGTTTGCGACACAAAAATCGAGCAGTGACCCATTGGGATTTTGAACATTTAATTCTAAATGAGTTTGATGAGATTTTTCAAGTCAAATGCCTGAGCTATCTAACGAATCCCAATTTTGTAAATCATGGAAACCTGCTCTTTGTAGTTGTACCACGAATAAAAATGGGCGGAAGAGCGAAGCTACCAACGGTCAATACAAGTGTATTGCAGGACATCAAAGAATACTTACAGAAGCACACTTCTCCTTTTGTAAACATTGAAGTACGCAATCCTGAATATGAAAAAATCAAAATCAACGCTAGTGTAGCTTTTACCGAAGGGAATAATAATGGGCAGACATTGAAGCAGTTAAACCAAGACATCAAGCAGTTTATTTGTCCTTGGTTATTTGGAGAGGAAGGAGAGTTAGAATTGGGTGGAGAAGTAACAAAGGATAGCCTACTGGATTTTATAGAAAAAAGAACTTACGTAGCTTTCGTCACCAAATTTTCAGTGGTGCAGGTGACAAAAGAAACAGAACTGTACAAAACCTCAGATACTGCAATCAGTAAACAAATCGCCCCTGTGATTTATACCAGTAAGCCTTGGGCAGTGATTGTACCGATTGACAAACACCAAATTTCGGTGATAGAAAATTCTAATTACCAATCCCCCGAAATGTCGGCAATGGATACGATGATGTTGGATGTTGATTTTGTGATACGAAGTGAGGAGGAATCTGAAGAAGAACCTGAGGAGGAAGAATCAGAGATTTTTTACCCAGAAGAGTTAAGAGAGAGGGAGCTTTTGATGGCAGAAGAATCCTATATTTTGGATATTGAAATTGATTTAGATTAGTGAGATTTTGAAAGTAAACGGACTAATTTGAATTTGCTTATTTTTGACTTTAATTGTCATTTAAGTAATAAGAAAAAAATAACTTGAACATCTTAATTCCCCTTTTGAAAGGGGTTGGGGTATGTTAGCTAAAAAATCGTTCAGGTTATTTTTTTACCGTTACTAAGGCTGTACGATTTTTTTTAGAAGGTATTGAATAGCCCCAAAGGGGGGCAAGCAATAGCAGAGGGCAACGCCCTGTGCAAAAGTAAGAGGAGTATTAGCCCTGAAAGGGTGTAAGCAGAAATAGTCGATACAGGCTTACACCCTTTCAGGGCTAAAAATCTTACTTGTTCATCATAGGGCATTGCCCTATGTTAGTGCTAAGGCCCTTTCAGGGCGTTTCTTAGCCTATTTTAAAAAAATCGTGCAAACGTAATTTTAATTCACCACTTATTAGCAATGCTTAATTTGATTGACCATGGCTTTAATGAACAGACGAACCTTGAAAAACTTCTTCAAAAGAGGAAGTTTGCCAACCGAGGTTAATTTTGCGGATTTGATAGACTCTACCTTGAATAAGGTCGACGACGGAATTTCGAAGAACATCGAATCGGGACTAATGATTTCTCCCACAGGGACTTCCAATAAGTTGATGAGTTTTTACAACAACATCAAGGATAAAAACCCTGCTTGGAATATTGGTCTGAACGAAGGGAGAACGAATGGTTTGGTGATTTCGGAAGGAGAGGGCAAACCGAGATTATTCATTCAAAATGGTGGGAATGTTGGGATAGGAACAATGACCCCACAAGCCAAGTTGGAGGTGAATGGAATGGTGGCGATGCAAGGGCGTATTGGTACTTTCAAAAAAGGAAAAGTACCTGCGGATGGTAAATGGCATACGATTATAGGGAATTTGGACTATATGCAAGCTTTTGAAATTATGTCTTATGTGCAGGCAAAACAGGGCAGAGGGAAATATGCCATGCTTCACGCCATTGCAGTAAGCACTTTTGGAGGCCCTTCTCATTCAGCGATTACCCAAACGGCAGCCTATTACCGTTATTTTTGGAATAGACTCAATATTCGTTGGTCTGGAGATATTCACAATTACAGTCTACAAATACGAACTGCCAGCAATTATGGATTCAAGGAGGATGGTTTGCAGCGCATGATTACCTATCGAATCACTCAATTGTGGGACGAAAGAGACGAGGAAAGAGAAATTGACCCTGAAATTGAAGCGATGAAAAGAATGTATTTTGAGAAAGAAATCACTCAAAATGACAATGAAGCAGATAAATTGCCTGCTGCCAGTTCGGATGTTGCAGTAGAAAATATGCCTTAGGAATGCGGAAGAAATAAATTTACACTCTTTATTCCCCCTTTGAAGGGGGTTGGGGGATGTTCAGCTCTAAAAAATGTAAATTTATTTTTGTAGCGTTCCT
>JBGCDY010000879.1:0-5278 GCA_045105835.1 Chitinophagales bacterium | reverse complement strand
CGGTCTCCCACATCGTGTACATCTATCCCCAAAAAATGAGATGTTCCGTGCATAAAGTACTCTTTATATAGAGGACTGTGTTTGTCTTGTTTTGCCACTTCTTTGGCATCCAATAATCCCAACTGAATCAGTTCACCTTCCACAATCTTTGCGACTTCATTATTATAGTCATTAAGCGTCGTTCCAGGTCGAAGCATTTGGGTCGCTTCGTTTTTGATTCTCAGCACAGCATTGTAAACATCTCTTTGTCGCTCCGTAAAGCTACCATTAACAGGAATTGTTCGACTCAAGTCAGCAGCATAGTTAGCATATTCTGCTCCAAAATCCATCAATAAGACATCTCCATCTTTACATTGTTTGTTATTGTCAACATAATGTAGGATACAAGAATCTCTTCCCGATGCAATAATAGAAGGGTAAGCTGGGCCAGTAGCACGGTTGATTAAAAACTCATGCTGAATCTCTGCTTCAATTTCATATTCATGCACACCAGGTTTGACAAACTGCAATACCCTTCGAAATGCTTTATCAGTAATATTGCAGGCATGTTGAATCAATGCCACTTCCAATATCGATTTCACTGCACGCAGTTCGTGCATATAAGGAGCAGAGCGGTGGTATTGGTGCAGTGGGTACTTTTGTCGAAGTTCATGGACAAAACGCATTTCTCTATCCAATACTGGAGAAGGCACTCTCCCATGCTCATTGAGATTGAGGTAGCAGTTCTCTGCCAAAAACATCAGTCCTGGTAAAATATTCCAAAACTGAGAAATCCAAATTACATTTTCTATACCAGAAGTTTCCTTCGCTTCTTCCTTTGTATATTTATGTCCTTCCCAAACAGCAATATGCTCATTCGTCTTGCGAATCAACAATACTTCACGCATTTCCTCACGCACACAATCTGGAAACAATATCAGAATGGTTTTTTCTTGGTCTATACCTGTCAAATAAAACAGATCTGGATTTTGACGAAAAATGTGGTGACTGTCTGCACTTCGAGGCATTTCGTCATTGGACTGAAAGATGGCAATTGAATTGGGTTTCATCTTTGCAACAAATCGAGCTCGGTTTTCTTTAAACAGTTTATTGTTGATAGACTCGTATTTCATATAGTAGATTGTTTGTAAATTGATTTACAAGTTTACAACATTTCCAAAACCTTTCAAAATTTGATTTTTTTTCTTCTTTTTTTATTTTTTTTGAAACCATTTGCTATGGAATCCCGTAAATATAATTGTGTAAACAGTAAAGCTTAAAGAGTTAACATTATTTCAAAAAAGCTAAACACTTTTTGGACCTTTCTATCCTAAAATAGAAAGGTTTTTTTTATGCCCTTATCTTCCGTTTTTGTCAAGCTTTCACTCCTACTATTTTGATTAACAGCATTTTACCAAAACAATTAGATGTTATTTAATTTTTTTGCAGAAATATGAAACTACTATGACAAAAAGGGCGTATACTTAGACACAAACAATAAATTCCCAAAGCCCATGAAGACCCTTATAATAATACTAATAACCCTTTTTACTTTCAATACTGCTTTTGCAGATTGTGATCTAAGCCCAAAATTCGCCTATGCTACCAAAGGTTTGAGCGTTAATTTCAACGACAAATCAGAAGGCGACTATAGCGAAATGGAATGGCAGTTTGGAGATGGATCTGCTTCTTTTGAGAATACTCCAAAGCATACCTATAATGAAGCAGGTATCTATGTTTTTTCATTGACGCTTTATAACAATGAAGGATGTAGCGAAACGTTTGAAGGCAAAGTTTATGTATTTGACATTCAACACAAAAGAGAGGAAGCTCCTGTTGAAGAAGAGGTCATCGAACATATAATCGTTTTGGCGGATCTTAGCAACTATCCAAACCCAGTATCTACGCACACTACACTTTCATTTGAAGTGAGTGCTTCTGCTGACGTTCAAATCAACCTTTACGACATGATGGGAAGATTGATTGAGGTAGTAATGCCTAAACAAAATGTATATGCAGGGCGACATGAATTGACTTACTACCGTCGAAGCAATGTTCTACCAGGTACTTATCTTATTACTGCGATTAGCGACAACCGCAGATGGACTCGAAAAATGATCGTACAGTAAACACTTGGAAAGTGATATTATTATTTATTTGGGAAAAATAATAAAAGGGCAGTCAATCAAATTGGCTGCCCTTTTTATGTATTTACACTTTGCATTGGCTCATAAATTCTATTGAGGACTGCAAAGGCTTTTCATTTTAGCCTTATCTTTACTTTGAATTTTCATTGAAGTAAATTTCTCCAAGCATGCGCACCTTCAAAATTATTATTCTCCTACACTGTATTCTCCTATTCTGGTCTTGTCAATCCGATACGACGATTCCTTCCAAACCCATTGAGGACTCCAAAAAAATCACGCTTTGTTATCCCAAAGATGCCCCGCAAAAAAAGTTGCCTTTTATCAACCAAGAATTATTGGATGAGATTGCTAAAATTGAAGTGAATGAAAACAAGAAAAAAGACACTTCGGGCATGATTTGGATTGAAGAAGGAAGTTTTGAAATGGGAGGTGACCCAGTTAGCGCTTCAACAAAAGAAAAAAAAATACCTGATAGCAATCCCCGAAACGATGAATTTCCCAAACACAAAACCCAATTAGATGGTTTTTGGATGGATAAAACAGAGGTCACCAATGCCCAATTCAGCGAATTTGTGGCAGCAACGGGTTGGAAAACAGTAGCGGAACGAGAAATTGGTTTAGAGGAAATCATGGCACAATTGCCTGAAGGCACTGCTCCTCCTACTCCTGATATGTTGGCTCCTGCTTCTCTAGTTTTTCACTATCCCGAAAACAAGCAGCAGGCAAATTATGATTTTAATGATTGGTGGGCAATCGTAAAAGGAGTCAATTGGAGGTTTCCGCACAAAAAAGAGGAAGGGATTGAAGCTAGAATGAACTATCCTGCCGTTCACATCGCCTGGTACGATGCTTTGGCATATTGCAAATGGGCGGGCAAACGCTTACCAACTGAGGCAGAATGGGAATATGCTTCAAGGGGAAATGAAAAGAATCAGTTGTACCCTTGGGGAAATGAGTTATTGAAGGAAGGAAAGGCTCACGCAAATTATTGGCAGGGAAATTTTCCAATTGAAAATAAGGTGGAAGATGGATTTGAACGCCTTGCTCCTGTTGGTTCTTTTCCTGCAAATGGATATGGTTTGTACGATATGGCAGGCAATGTTTGGGAATGGTGTCAGGATTGGTACCATGCCGACTACTATGCTTGTAAGTCAGAAAACCAATTAGTTGAAAACCCACAAGGTCCAGACCTCAGCTTTGACCCACACAACCCCAGTGCTGCTCAAAAGGTAATTCGTGGTGGCTCTTTTCTCTGCAATGACAGCTATTGCTCAGGTTATCGAGTCGCTGCAAGAATGAAATCCAGCCCTGATACTGGATTAGAACATACAGGTTTTCGCTGTGTGCGATAAGTTTGAAGTAAATGAAAAATCAAATTTTATTTTTCGACGATTACAAAGCCAACTTAAAATGTGGCGATTTTGACAAGTTCCAAAAGGCAGTTGCTTCGGCTTTGACGGGTGTAGCATCCAAGGTAAAAAAGAAAGTAGCTCCTTTTTCTTCTTGCGAAACCGTCCATATTGTTCCAGCGTGTTTTTGCACAATGGTCTGCATACTCAAAAGACTAACGGTGAGTGCTTCAAAGTTTTTGACATGCTTGAGTGGCTCAAAAGTTTCAAACAGCAACTTTGCTTCTTGAGGATGAAAACCTTCTCCATTGTCTTTGACATAAAAGATGTGTTCTTTTCTGCCAAACTCTATGATGGCGATTGGGTTTTTCTGCGTAAACTTCAAGGCATTGTGTAGCAAATTGGCAAGTAATAGTCTTACCAATTCTTCATCTGCATTGATTTTCATATCCTCTTGTACCCAAAATCGAATTTCACGTTTGGGATAGCGGCTTTTGAGTTCCTCGGTAATTGTTTTTGCCATTCTACTCACATTGACCTCCTTCACTTGCAGCCCATAATGTTTGATTTGCTGAAAATTGAAGATGGCAGTCAATAGTCCTTCCAAATTAGTGGCAGATTTTTGTATCTGATTGATATACTTTGTTCCCTCTTTGTCTATTTCGCCATTGTATTTCTCTTTCAGCAAGTTAGAGTTGACCTTTACATCTGTAGCAGGCATTTGCAAACCTTTGTAAAGTGCTTGGTTGAAAAAGAGAAGTTCTTTTTCCAAAGTCTTGATTTCCCGACTTTGCTGCAACAACTTCTCATCCTTATTCTCCATATATTTTTGCAGTTCTTGCCATTTCTTTTTGTATTGGCGAATGCACCACAAAAATCCAAACAAGATTCCCAGCACCAAAAAGCCCAAACTCATGACAAACATTTTGCCGAGTGTGATATTGGAAGGTGCTTCGCTTGCAGTTCCATTCGCACTTGCAAGAGCAGTGGTTTGAGTAGTATTCGGTTTGTTGTCCAGTTTTGGGGTAATCCAAGTGGTGAAGGAATCCGAAGCAGAGTAGGTTTCTTCTTCAAAAGAAGTAAGCTCTTCAATACAAGTCGTATCTGCTATTGCAGCTATCAAAAGTGTTGAATCCATTGCCGTTTCTTCTGACATTGCAGTCATGGAATCTTCCTCTTTTTGTTTTGACAAGGCATATTCTTCTACCATTCCAAAGCTAATTTTTGCTCCCGTCTCGTCTCCAGCCAACCTTTGGGCACTTCCTAATTGACGATACAAGTACTCAAAATTTACATCTGCGTTTAGTTGTGTAAATAGTTGAATGCTTCGTTTGTAATAGTTTGCAGACTTACTGAATTCACTGTTTTCAAAATACAGTTCCCCTAAATTCCCTAAGCCTTCTGCAAAATTTTCACTTCCTTTAAAAGAAGACAAAGCTTCTAAAGCTAAGAGATTGTACTGAATAGCTGCATCCATTCGGTTATTGGCGTGATGGCTTATCGCTATTTTCTTCAATGTCTGCCCTAATAGTTTTTGTGATTTTTGGGCTTCATAAATACGCTTTGCCTTGATGTAGTAGATGATTGCCACATCAAATTTCCGAAGGGTACTATAGGTATCGCCTACCTTCAAGTAAGCCATGCTTTGAAGCTCTTTATTAAGGCTACTTTCAGCCATTTCAGCCGCCTTTCGGTAAGCACTGACGGCTATGTTTTGATTCCCTTGTGCATCATAAGACGCTCCTATAAGGCTACTTATCTGATAAGAAGCATCTAGGTTTCCTTGCTTTTCTGCAAGAATTA
>JBGCDY010000878.1:0-9350 GCA_045105835.1 Chitinophagales bacterium | reverse complement strand
TCAGGATTGTTCAAAAACGTCTCATCCGTCAAAGTCTTCAAGAAATTCACCAAATCCGTCTTGTCCTGTTCTGTCAAGAACAAACCCGTTTCCATCGTATTCAAAACCGTTACATCAGCCGTTGCAGACTCTTGGATTCCTTCATTGTAGTGGTCAATGACTTCCTCCAAAGTTTTGAATCGACCATCGTGCATATAAGGAGGCGTAACTGCTACATTCCGCAACGAAGGAACTTTGAACTTGCCTTTATCGGCTGCTTCTTTGGTCACATCCTCTCGCCCAATATCCGTAAGGTTGGCATCTATGTCCAAGCCATTGTTCATATATTGGTCGTTCTCAAAGTTGATACCTCCATGACAATGAGCGCAATCTGCTCCCGAAAATTGCGGAAAGAAAGGATTGTATTCCGTTTCAAACAATTCCTTTCCTCGTTGTTCACTTTCGGTTAGTTCTGCTTCTCCTGTCAAAAATTGGTCGTATTTGGAGTCGTGTGAGACAATGCTCAACATGAACTGCTCCATTGCCAAAGCCATTTTTTCGGGTGTCACTTCTGGACTTCCAAAAGCACGAGAGAATTGGTCACGGTACATTTTTTCATCACTCAATTTAGCCACCACATTGTCCAATGTTTCGTTCATTTCCAAAGGGTCTTGAATAGGCTTCAAAGCTTGGTCACGCAACAAACTCGCTCGACCATCCCAGAAAAACTCATTGCTATGCCACGCCATATTGAAAACGGGCATTGCTTGTCGCTTGCCAGGTAATTTTTCTACCCCAATCGAAAACTTCAAAGTATCCGAAAATCCATCCAATTGTCGGTGGCAACTGGCACAAGATTGTGTGCCATCTTTGGATAGTTTCTGCTCGTAAAACAACATCTTGCCCAAGTGTACGCCTTGAATGGTCAAAGCATTATCAGCAGGCAAATCTGGTTCTGGAAACTCTCCAATAGAAAGTTGGTAAGGGGTTTCATCTATTGAAGGAAAAACCTCTATGGGGGGAGTATCATCGTCTTTATTGCAGGCAACGACCAAAAGGATACTGCAAAAAAGGATGAATAGGTAATTTATTTTTGACATACTTTTTGTTTTTCAAGTAATAGATAATTAGGTGTCGGATACCTCCCACTTCTGAAAGTGAAACGAATTTATTTAATTGCTTTACAGTAAGCAAAAGAAGGTATCCGATACCTTTTCGAATCAGTTAGAAAAAAGAGGATTGTTAACAAACGTCTCATCGGTCAAAGACTTCAAAAACGCAATCAACTCTTGTTGTTCTGTTTGTGTCAAGTCAAGAGGCTTCAATAGGTCACTTTTATGGAGATGTTTTTTGCCGCCCGATTGATAGTGAGCGACTACTTCCTCCAATGTTTGTATCGAACCATCGTGCATATAAGGAGCAGTCAGTTCGATATTCCGCAAACTCGGCACTTTGAACAATGCCCTATCTGCTTCCTCACCCGTCAATCGAAACCTTCCTTCGTCAGGATAATTCTCGTACAAGCCATTGTTTTCAAAGGCGTAATTGGTGAAATTGAAATCACTATGGCAGCTACTGCAATGTGTTCGTTCACCAAAAAACAAATTCTTGCCTTTTATTGCAGCCTCTGAAAGTGCATCCGTTTTATTGTAGTTTTCATATTGGTCATAAGGACTGTAACCACTCAATAGGCTTCTTTCGAAACAAGCCAAAGAACGGGTAATCACAAATGCATCAGGTTCTCGGTTGTAGGCTTCTTGCGACATTGCCACATAATCCGCATTTTGCAGCAATCTCTCCGCAATTAGCAAAATATTGAAATTGAATTCGTTGTGTTCTTGAATCGGCACGAATATTTGCATTTCCAAAGTAGGCACGCCTCCTTCCCGAGTGAAATAGGGATGATAGCCCACATTTGCCAAAGGTGAAGCATTGCGTGTACCGATTGCATCTTCGACTCCCAAACTGAAAGGTAGGTTGTCACTAAATGCCAACTGCGGATGATGGCAACTTGCGCAACTGATAGAAGAATCTGCTGACAAAACGGGGTCAAAAAATAGTTTTTTGCCCAAGTCCCAACGTGCTTGTGTAAACTCGTTTCCTTCGGGTGCAATGACTTCTGGAAACCCTTTCGGAATTTCCATCAAATCAGGTATATACAATGGTTCTACTTCCCCTTCGTCTTGACAGGCGACCATCATTGAACATATCAGAAAGAAATAGAACCATTTCATATTGGTGGTTATTGGTTAATGGTGATTTGTGGATTGGTGACTCGTGATTGACTATTGAAACAGATTGTGTTTTGGAAAGTCTGTTATACACTCAAATCACTAATAACTGATTCCCAATCACCAGTCCACTAATTTACTTGCAGTTTTTTGGTGATAACAGACTGACCTTCTTTCACCAAACTAACGATGTACAAACCTGCAACCTCCAAGTTCAATGCAGTAGGCACATTGCTTTGGACATTGTCTAAAGATTGAATCTCACGACCCAATACATCATACACTTTGATTTGATATTGAAGGTTTTGAGTAGCATCAATAGCAATAAAAGCACGTCCTACATTGGCAGGATTTGGGTACAAATTAACGCTATTGATTTCGCTAAAATCCACAATGGAAGTAGCATCACTTGCCACGCTAAATACATAATCTCTAAAGTTTTCGAGGGCTTTTTTGGCGGCACCATTATCGCCATGTACAATCACTCCTGAATTGACATTGATATCCTCCAATACACGGGTATAGTCGGCATTCAAGTCAATAATAATTTCATTATTTACAGCTGTAGCAACCACATCTACACTCGTTTGGAAGTAGTTATCATCTCCCAAACCATGCAATTGGCAATCTTGGTTAAGACTGTTTCCACCCTTTCCTTCATAAGCTATAAAGCGGTAACCTGCAGCCCATCCCCAGTGCATTGAAGGGAATTTGGGTGCCAAAGGATGTCCATTTCCATAACTTGCAGGGTCAGCATGATTGTGTTCTTTGTCCACTCCAATGTGGAAACTGATGCCTTCAATTGCGTCAATGT
Source organism: Chitinophagales bacterium (assembly GCA_045105835.1). GTDB lineage: Bacteria > Bacteroidota > Bacteroidia > Chitinophagales > UBA2359 > JAUHXA01. The sequence goes on along the minus strand of JBGCDY010000878.1, from coordinate 6,326 downwards.
TGTGCATTCCCAAATCGACAAGGGTTGTTTCGTCACCTGCATTTGCCAATACCCATAAGTCATCAATCTTCGTTTCGATTGTACCATTGTGAAGGATAGTAATTTCGGAAATGTAGTACTCCAATCGGGTGGTATTGAATTTATTACCAATATTGTTCGTTGCCTCTGTTTGCATCACAAAAGCCTCGTCTCCTAACTTGTGATTGATTTGGAGTTGGATGCTATTTTGAGCAAAACTGCTGATGCTAAATAGTCCAAGCGCCAAAAAAATGAGTAAATAATTTTTCATATCAAATAAAATTTTGTGTGAATAAAATGGAAAATCGTTTAGTTAAGTATCTGCAAAATAACAGTGAAATTGGTTGGTAAATCTGGATTTTTTGATCAAATGCCGTATAAATCTATTTCGTTGAACGTTTAAATTATCGCAGATTTCGCAGATAAGGGTTGATAGAACTGATTTTGGTGAGAAAAAACACCTGAATTGATAGAGTTCAACTAATTGAACAGATTATTTACAATCCATATCAATCAGTTTTACCTGTTCAATCAGTGTCCTATCACAAAAAAATAAGAATTTAGCTTAACAAAGGAATGATTGTACCAACAATGTGATGTCTGGACATAGCAGCGGGGGAGAATAATGCTGGTATTTTACGTTGGTATGATTGAAGGAAATGTAGGTGTAATTGAAGGGGAAATGAAGGATTGCAGTCCATTCAAAATCGGGTGCAATGTCCTGTGAGATGGAAGGAGAAATTAGATTTTCTTCTAAGTGGACATATTCCGACTCATTGCTGCAACAGCCTTTTGAGTCGCCCTTTTCTGCATGTTTGCAAGTCGGTTTTGGAGCTTGGTGGTGTTTGCAGCCTTTTGTTTTTTGGCTTTGAAGTAGGTCGTGGCAATTTGGAGGTTGAAAAAATACAGCTATTCCTTTCAATTGGTTTTGACAATAATGTTTGTTGATTGTCAATCCCATTGAAGCCCCTAATATGAGTAGGGCAAGGAGGATATGTGCTGCTTTTTTGAACATTATTGTAAAGGTAAGGTAATTGAGCAGAATTTACTTTTTAGAATTTGGAGGAAGTGTTATAGAATTGTGGTATGGAGGGCTGAAACTAAAATACGAACTCAAGGATTAAGGCTGAACTAAATTATTTTGAAAGTGCCTAAAATGAAAATACCCTATCAAAACTATTGGTGATTACCAACAGCTCTGATGGGGCATTCCTATTTCGAATCTAATTGAATAAAAATTGCTTCTCTCGCTGCAATGCTTACTTCGCCCTTACTTCCTCCAATCGGACTCCAATCATTTCCTCCAATGAAATTTTGGCAACAGCCACTTCGCTTTCACTTCTCAATTTGTTTTCCAAGGCAGTGTAGTAAGTGCTTGAAGCTTGGTTGTACTCCTCCAAACTGGCACGGCTTTCTTTGAATTTTTTGCTAAGAGCCAAATAAGTAGCATAGAAATCTTCTACTGCTTGTGTACGAAGTTTCAACATCTCTATAGTCATCAAATAGTCTTCGTATCGGGTCAAAGTTTCGGCTCTTATTTGAAGTTTTCTTTGATTGACCTTGTGGTGGGCGATGTCCAATTTCTGTTCTGCTCTTTTGGTTTCGTGTGATGTCTTGAACAAAGAACCAAGGCTGATGCTTGCACTGAAATTGTACTTCGGGAAAAACAGGTTACCGCCAATCGCAGAATCACTTCTAAAATTCCCCTCATTTAGATTGAAAGAAGCCTGAACATTTTCGAGCCAAATTGTTTTTGCTGATTTTTTGTCAATTTCCGCAATGTTCACCTCATGCTCCAATACCTTATTATCAGGATTGTTCACCCACGCCAATTGCACCAAAGCTTCCTTATAATCCCTTGCCATCTGTTCGAGAGGCATGACGATTTTATCAAAATTGGTACGTTGGGCTTGGGCATTTGTTAGGCAGAATAGACAAAAAATAATTAGTAACTGTTTCATTTTAAATAACTTAATTGTCAATGGAATTATTCGATTTCTTGAACAGTATTTGAGACAGGGGAGAAAATCAATAGCATACAATGGGGTGATTGATGGAGGACTGTTTTTCATAATTTGTTTAAAAACTTCAATTATTATGCCATGCTACTGCAAAAGGAGGAAATTCAAAACTCGACCTTCAAATTCCTGCACAAATGAAAATCATAAAATGTACGATTTTATTCCAAGCTTGACCACACAAAAAAAGCTGCAAAAATTAAGTGGTGTTTTTTGAAACCTTTTGCAGCCATCATTTCTAAAAATGAAAACTTTGCAGTCAATTGCAATTAAGGCACGGTTTTTGTCTTTTAGCAATCAGAATTATTGCATTATTATGACACAATTCATAAGCACAATATCGTGGTGTTTGATAATGTTTTGAAGAAAATTCTAATACAATACAATTGTTGCTGTAAAAGACATACCCAGATATAAAATACTTGTTTTCAAAAATATAATCCAGCCCACCAGTAAATAAAGCAGCAGTTGAAAAGCCCATATTCATTTCCGTTCAATACACTTACGCCAAGCATTTTCAGCTTATTAGAAGCTTGAAAATCAACTAAATTGTTGATTTTTCTTTTAATGTTTGGTCAAGCAATTGGGATATTCTTGCAATTGTCACAGAATTGTAATAAAATTGCAATCGCAACCCTACGGAATCTTTGAAAAAAGGTTTCAAAAAAAACGAAATAGAAAATAATTTAAAAAAACACAATAACCACCAACTAGCTTTACCCAATCGTATTATTCAATATTAAAACCCAACAGCCCCGATATGGATTTCTTATTTTTCATAAAAGTATTATTAAGGCGAAAGTGGCTCATCATGTTTGCCACAGTTCTTGCGGTGGTAGCGGCCTATTTTATAGCCAGCAAATTACCAGAAAGCTTCAAATCGAAGGTGGTGATTTCGACAGGCATTATCGAAAAGAAAAATATTTACACCGACAATGAAAGTCCTTTTGTACAGGAGTTTCAGATAGAACACAAATTCAGTAACCTTATTGAGTTGATGACTTCTCGATTGAGCATCAACATGGTATCGTATAAGTTGCTCTTACACGATTATGGCTCTGCCATTGATTCGACCTACAACACTGCACCATTTAGGGTATTGGAGGACGAGGCGGCTCTTGAATTTACGCCTACTGAAATAGAAAAAGCCGTGGAATTGGCGTACAAAAAACTGCACAATGAAATTGATGTTGATTCGATTAAGCATCAAACGGAGAAGGATTTGAAACAAATGCTGAAGGAATTGAAGTACGATTACGAAACTTTGTATGAAGAAGTTGGAATCGCACGTGTGGCAAATACGGATTTTTTGAAGATTGAGTATGAATCTGAAAGCCCCGAATTGGCTTCTTTTTTGGTAAACAACTACGCCAATACCTTTTTGGACTACTACCAATCATTGAAGGATAAAAAAGATGATCATTCGGTTCAGTTTTATGCAGAATTGGCGATACAGAAAGAAGCAGAATTGGATAAAAAAACGGCAGCACTCCGAAAATTTAAGCAAGATAAAGGTGTGTTAGACCTTCCTGAAGAGGCGAAATTGATTGTGAGCCAAATCAAGGAATTGGAGGTGAAAAGAGTCGAAATGAACCAAAAAATCCCTTCTTACCAAGGAGCTATTGGTATTTACAACAAACACTTGAATGACAAAGGGGTGGATCACAGATACCACCAATCCATCAATAATGACATTAAACACCTTCAAGACCAACTGAAACAATTGGAATTGAAGCGAGTGAATGATGATGGACCTTTGTTGAACACACAAATTGACTTGGCTCGAAAGGAGCTTCAAAGGCGTGTAGAAACACAGACAACAGAAACAGGTGATGAACTTATTGCGAGTAATAGAGACCTTATTATGAGCAAGATAGAAGCCGAAACAGAATTGGAAATTGCGAGGGCGAGTGTAGGGTCTATGGATATAGAGTTGAAGCGATTGCGTAGCAAGGCATCGGGTTTTGCATCAAAAGAAGCAGATGTCAATTCTTTGGATCGGGAGATTACAGTAGCCAACGAAGAATACTTGGCAATTGTGGACAAACTCAATTCTGCAAAATTGAAGTCCATTGGAACAGAGAATCCACTTGCTATTGTAGAGCGTGGATATATACCTGACGAACCAGAACCTTCTAACAAATTGATTTTAGCAGCATTCTCAGGAGTCATGAGTGGCTCTTTGTGTGTGGTTTTGATCTTTTTGTTGGCCTATATGGACTTGCGATTATCGACACCTCTCCAATTTGAGAAGTTTGCCAAAGTGCCTTTGGTGGGTACATTAAATGAGGTCAAAATGAAAGACTTGGACTTGGAGGCCATTTTTGGTAAGACAAGTAGAGATGAAAGTATCGAGGTTTTCAAAGAATCGCTGCGAAAGGTTCGGTACGAGGTCGAGCATTCTGGCGCACAGACATTCTTGGTGACGAGTACGAAGGAAAGTGAAGGAAAAACGTTCTTTATTATTTCTTTGGCTTACTCTTTGAGTTTGAATGGTAAGAAGGTGATGATTATCGACACCAACTTCAAAAACAATGTCTTGAGTGAGATGTGTATGCAAGCAGAACAGAAGAGTGTGATTGCGACTAAACTCATTGGAGACAACAACTTAGAGAAAGAATTTATCTCTACAGGTGTAAATTCTGCCTTTAGTCACAGCACGGTGGACATCATCGGAAATTTGGGAGGATACAATTCTCCTTCTGAGATTTTTGCAGGCAAAGACGTAAGAAAATTCATTGAAGAATTGGCGAAAATATACGATTACATCTTTTTGGAATCTGCATCCTTGAATAAATACTCTGATGCACACGAACTTTCGGGATATGTGGACAAGGTGATTACCGTGTTTTCTGCCGAAAGCGAAATCAAAGAGCCAGACAGAAACTCCATCGAATACCTCAAAGGCTTGGGAGACAAGTTTATGGGAGGTGTTTTGAATAGAGTGAACATCAAAAATTTGAGTTAATCATTTAAAATTATTGAAGTATTCTTGTGAGAGAATCAACTTCAAAATCCTCTACCAAAATGTAGAGATTATTCAGACCATACATACCCCTCCAATACAGAACCACAAGCCCAGTCAGTTCAATTTTTAATAGATAGAGTCCACTATTACTCAAGTCACTTGCCGAAGGCGAGGAAAGAGAAGTCTATGTACTCAATGCTATTAAAACCTTATTTGTCAGTCATATAATAAACGAATAAAAGGTGTCTCAAGAAGCTAAACAACAACGTTCATACTGGGTAAAATCAGGTTTGCTGACGATATTGCAGCGGCTATCGGTTTTGATATTCGGCTTGGGGAGTTTATTTCTCATGCTCAGAGGTATGTCAAAAGAAGACTTTGGCACTTGGGCTTTATTCTTAGCGGTCGTTTCTTTTTTGGAAGTAGGGCGCAATGGTCTGATTCAAAATGCTTTGGTTAGATTTATAGCCGCTTGTGGGCAGGAAGACGAAGACGAATACCGCAAAATCAGCACTGCATCATTGGTCATCAATGTATCACTGACTTTGTTCAGTATGGTATTGTTGGTTGTGGTAGCCAAGCCATTAAGTCAGCTTTGGAATGCGCCAATATTGATGCAAATGTTTCCAATCTATGCCATCACCACTGCCTTTTTGCTCCCGTTTTTTCACTTCAACTGTATTCAACAAGCCAACTTTACCTTTACAGGTATTTTTTGGAGCAGCTTTGTGAAGCAAGGTTTGTTTTTTGTATATGTTCTCTTCGCTTATAGTACGGGTTTTGGTTTGACACTGGTGAATCTTTGTTTGGTGCAAATCGTGACGGCTATTTTGGGAACTGCCACTTCTTATATGTTTGCCCTGCCTTACATCAAATTTTCTAAGAAAGTTGATTGGAATTGGGTTCGACGTTTGTTCAATTATGGCAAGTTTGTATTCGGAACCAACCTTAGTGCGATGCTTTACAAAAGCATTGATAAGGTGATGCTTGGCTTTGTATCTCCCGCATTTGTAGCGGTTTATGACTTAGCCATACGGATTAACAACATTATTGAAGTACCTACTTTTTCGATTGCGACCATCGTATTTCCAAAAGGTGCGCAGCAGATGAAAACGGAAGGAAAACCTGCCATGAAGCGATTGTACGAAAAATCGGTGGGAACAATACTTGCCTTGATTCTACCTTGTGTTTTATTTATTTTGATTTTTCCAGAAGCCATCATTACCATTTTGGCGGGCGAAAAATACTTGGATGCAGTAGGCATTTTACAATTGACGGTTCTTTATGGTTTGTTTATTCCTTTTGCCAACCAATTTGGAACA
>JBGCDY010000877.1:0-7397 GCA_045105835.1 Chitinophagales bacterium | reverse complement strand
AAGAGTTATGGATTTATTGATGAACAAATCCCTGAAATCAGCATGGCGGTCAAATCAGGATTCAGAGGCAAAGGAATCGGCACAAAATTGATTGAACGTATCTCGGAAGAATACCAAAGATTGGGTTATTCTGCACTTTCTTTGAGTGTCGACCAACTAAATCCTGCCAAAAACTTATATGAAAGAATGGGCTTCAACTTCTTTGAAGAAAACGGAACAGGAGTTACCATGAAGAAGGATTTGTTGAAGTAGAGGTATCGGATACCTGGTTTTGTGAAAATAAAAGAGCTGCCTAAATTTTATAGGATAGTAATGCTAAAAAGGTATCCGATACCTCTTGACGAAATAGAATCATTTTTTCATTCCACCAATTTCTTAAAACACTTCAAAGCCTTACCACTTTTCAAAGATTCTTCAGCCACTGCAATCGCATCTTCAATACTCAATTGAGGTCGAGCTGTTTTGATAGCCATTCCCGCATTGGCATAAACCACACTGTTTTGTTGAGTAGTCCCTTTGCCTTCCAGAATGGTGTAAAACAATCTTGCCGCTTCTTCAATAGTCGCTCCACCTGCTAAGTCAACAGCATTCAATTGTTTCAATCCCAAATCTTTCGCTTCAAGTAGTTGTTCTTTTCCATTGCTAATGGCTTTGAAAGAACCCGTCAAAGAGATTTCATCATAACCATCCAAGGCATGTAAAATACAAAACCGCTTCTCTGTTTTTTGGTAGAGGTAAGCATACAAGCGAGCCAATTCCAAACTAAAAACACCCACCAATTGTTGCTGCGGAAAAGAAGGATTGACCATAGGGCCCAGCATATTGAAAAAAGTTTTTACACCCATTTGTTTGCGGACAGGCGCAACGTTTTTCATGGCAGGATGGAAAAAAGGAGCATGCAGAAAACAAATATTTGCTTCATCCACTTTTCGGCGAAGGTGGTCAATATCGTTGGTGAATTTGCAGCCATGATATTGCATCACATTAGAAGAACCCGAAACGGAAGAAACGCCATAATTACCATGTTTGGCTACTTTGGTGCCCGAACCTGCCACCACAAAACTCGACAAAGTAGAAATATTGAAGGTATCTTTGCCGTCACCACCCGTTCCACACAAATCTATCACTTCACGTCCTTGCATATCAACGGGAATGCACAATTCCAACATCGCATCCCGAAAACCTTCCAATTCTTCTACGGTGATGCTCCTCATGATGAAAACCGTCAAAAAACTGGCAATTTGGGAGTGATTGTATTGCCCGTTCGCGATGTTTTTGAGAATTTCTTTGGACTCGGATTTTGACAAGGTTTTATGCTCGAAAAGGTGGTTGAGTATTGCTTTCATGTTGTTGCGGGTTTTTATGATTGGTTAAATGTTTTGAAGGGTTGATTGGAACAAATGTAGTCAAAGAATTAGATTCTCTGATAATTTCCATTTGAAGAATAAAGACAACAGTAGTTTTAGTGTTCAAAAAATAAGCTATCATTATGAAAAATAAATAATATTAGAAATATGAAACTACTGTTGTCTCAGTTTATGGTTTCAATAAAAAATCGAAAATGAATTCATTAAAAAGTAAGTATGCTCACCAAATCAAACAGGCAGCCTATCAAATGGGTTTTCAGTATGTGGGTATTTCTAAAGCAGAATTTTTGGAGGAGGAGGCTTCAAAATTGGAGGAGTGGCTGCAAAGAGGTTATCACGGCAAAATGACCTATATGGAAAATCATTTTGACAAACGCTTAGATCCGACTAAATTGGTGGAGGGAGCAAAATCGGTGGTTACCTTATTATACAACTACGAAACACCTAAGAAACAGGTTGATGAAACGGCTCCAAAAATATCGAAATACGCTTATGGAAAGGACTATCATTTTGTCATCAAAGACAAATTGAAGGCTTTGATGCAATGGGTACAGGACGAAATTGGAGAGGTGAGTGGGCGTTGTTTTGTAGATTCTGCTCCTGTTTTGGAACGTGCTTGGGCTGCAAAAAGTGGTGTGGGTTGGGTAGGTAAACATTCCTTGTTGATTACCCGACCTGCTGGATCGTACTTTTTTTTGGCAGAACTGATTATCGACCTCGAATTGGAGGCAGATGGCCCAATCAAGGATTATTGTGGCACTTGTACCAAATGTATAGATGCTTGCCCGACAGGTGCAATTGTAGGGGATAAAATTGTGGATGGAAGCAAGTGTATTTCCTATTTCACGATTGAATTGAAGGAAGAAATCCCTGCTTCAATGGCTGGAAAGTTTGACAATTGGATGTTTGGGTGTGATGTTTGTCAGCAAGTTTGCCCTTGGAATCGTTTTGCCAAACCACATCGAGAACCTGCCTTTGAGCCTCACCCAGATTTACTACAAATGGACAAAAGAGAATGGCAAGAATTGACGAGGGAGGTATTCAACGAGATTTTTAGAAAGTCAGCAGTGAAACGAACAAAGTTTGATGGATTGAAGCGGAATATTCGATTTTTGGATGGAAGTTCTGATTAATTTGAAGCTGTTTACCCCACGATTCTTGCCTTATATCCCTTTGTTGTGTTTATTGAAGTGTAGAATTATACATTGCAGAATTAAAAAACAATCAATTTGTGATTTTATTGAAGATGTGTTATGCGAAAAATTACAAAAAATCAGGTGAAGGTTTATCAAGTACTGCAAAATGATATTTTGCAGCATTTTGTATTTGGGTTTATGGTTTTTGCTGTTGTTTTTTGTGTGTTTGCGATTCATGCTTGGAAATCGGGAATGGCTTTGCAGAATCCCTTGGATAGCAATGGGCAGGCTTTTTTGGTGATTTTTCGAGAGGCATTTATTTACACGTTTGTAATGGCTGTACCTGTGTATGTGAATTTCTTTTTGGTGTACAAGGGAAGTTTGCAGATTTTTTCGGAAAAACGTTTTGTGAATGAAAAACGGATTGAGAGTTGGCGATTTTACGTTTTTTTGATGATGAGCAGTGTCTTTGCCGTCATCTTTGCTTTGCCCGTTACATATATACTCAATGATTTTTTGAAGCTTATTTCTCCTCCTTATCCACACAATCTCATTGTCATTTTACTACTGATTATTTGTACGACAGGTGTTTCGTTTGTGAAAGATATGATTGACCGAAATCGGTATTGGGAGCGCAAGGAACGGCAAGAAGCGATTGCCAGACGCAAGAGACTGGAGCAGGAATTGTTGTTTATTAAGAAACAAATACGACCTCATTTTTTGTTCAATACACTTCAAAACCTGCAAATATTGGCAAAACAAAAGTCGGATTTGCTGCCTGATTTGATGGCGAAATTGTCTAAGCTTTTGCGCTATTTGTTGTATCGAACAAATGAAAAAAAAGTGCCATTGGACCAAGAGTTGGACTTTATTCGCTCTTATATCGAATTGGAGAAAATACAAATAAGCTCTTCAACGGATTTTTGTTTTGAAGTGGTGGGAGAGGAGCAGCGTGGACAGGTGATTGCACCTATGATTTTGCTTATTTTTATCGAAAACTGCTTTAAACACTACAATAAAGGTGGAGGAATCGGAAAGAAAATTCACATTCGTATTGAAGTGGAAGAAAAGGAATTGGTGATGAAGACGGTGAATACCTTCAAGCCAAATGTACACAATGAAAATACTCCTTTTAAGAATGTGAATGGGGGATTGGGTTTGGTGACTGTGGAAGAAAACTTGAGGTTGATTTACAAAGAAAATTATGAGTTGAAAAGCACTATTGAAGACAATCAGATTTTTAAGATTTATCTAAAATTACCTTTGACTTATATATGAAAACGCATTTTTCTTACATTGTGGTAGAGGATGTTCCTCTTCAGAGAGCTAATTTGATTCACATGCTTAGTCATCGTTTGGATTTGAAGTTGTTGGGAGAATTTGAGACTGCAAGGGATGCTTATGTCTATTTGAGTATGGAAGATGTAGAGCAGCCAGATTTGTTGTTTTTGGATATTGAAATGCCCGAAGTGAATGGCTTGTACTTGTTGGAGGCAACCAAAAAGTTTGTCAATAAACCGAGAATTATCATTACTTCTGCTCATGAGGAATATGCGATTCCAAGTTATGACTACGATGTGTCGGGTTATGTACTGAAGCCTCTTGAGACCGAAAAATTGAATAAAGCGATAGATAAGGCTATCAATGAGTTGGAGCAGAATACGGCGGGTAAAACAGAGTTAGAAACATCAATAACTGGTTTTAAGGGGGCAGAAGTTAGTTCCTTTTTGATTCAGGTGGGAGATCGAATGGTGAAAATTTATTTCGAGGAACTGATGTATTGTGAAGGAGCTAACAACAACATCAGGGTGGTGACGATTAACCAAACTTATGAAACACGTAAAACATTGAAGGCTATGTTGGAAGAGTTGCCTGATGGCAAATTTATCCGTGTTCACGATAGTTTTATTGTAAACCTGCAATATCTCAAAAGTTATACAAAACGATTTACCTACCTCGAATTGTGTTATGAGCAAGATTGCTACAATATTGCAGTGGGTAGAAAATACCGAGTGATTTTGAAGTCTTTATTGGAGAACAGGTGAGTAATAAAGGAGAGGAAACCCACATATTTTTGTAGTAAAAAAAGAAAATGAGCTGGAACTTTTTTATTTTTTTTGAGAGTGGACTAATTGTTTGATAATCATTTTTTTACATTCGCTTTACAAAAATGTCTTCAAGCTTTAAATGTAAAATATCCTGCCTTGGTGTGTTAAAAAACGTTTTTTTTAGTAAAACTATGCAACCATCTGTATCTTTAACCCTACATAATTATGTACAGAACCTACCTAACTACACAATTGTGTTTTTGCCCTACACATTAAGAGAAGCAAGTTTGTTTTGAAGTTAGGTAATACAAAAAAGAAAAAGATTTTAAACATATTTATTTTTTAATGTATTTTTCATAAAAAAAGAAAAGCATGAAAAGATTTTACGGAATATGCATACTTATACTTGCACTTTGTGTGCAGTTACAAGTTTTTGCACAAGGACGTACCCTTACTGGAACTATTTCTGATGACAGCGGGTCTCTTCCTGGTGTTAGTGTAGTAGTGACAGGAACTACTACGGGTACAGTTACGGACATTGACGGTAAATTCTCTTTGGAGGTTCCTGCTGATGCCAAAACGCTTACAGTATCTTATGTAGGGTTTGAAAACCAAACATTGGATATTGGTTCTCAAACTAGTTTTAATATCAACATGAAAGCAGGTGTTGAATTAGACGAATTTGTAGTAACCGCTTTGAACATCTCTCGTGAGAAAAAAGCATTGGGTTACTCAGTTCAACAAGTGGGTGGTGACGACTTAACAGAAGCTCGTGATGCCAACGTTTTGAACGCACTTTCTGGTAAAGTATCTGGTGTACAAATCACAAGTGCTTCAGGTAGTGTTGGTTCTTCTTCTCGTATTGTGATTCGTGGTACAAGCTCGATTCGCGGCGATAGTCAACCATTATTTGTAATCAACGGTGTGCCTATTGACAACGGTACCAATCACACAGATGATGGCTATGGTTCTGTAGATTATGGTAATGCTGCTTCTGACATCAACCCAGAAGATATTGAGTCTATTACAGTATTGAAAGGCCCAAATGCTTCTGCATTGTACGGTTCTCGTGCAACAAACGGTGTTATTTTGATTACTACTAAGAATGGTAAAGGCGCTAAGAAAGGTTGGAGTGTAGATTACTCTGGTAATGTTGCATTTGCTAACCCTTTCAAATTGCCTGATTACCAAAACAAATTTGGTCAAGGTGTAAATCATCAATTCGGCTATGTCGATGGTGCTGGTGGTGGTTTGTACGATGGTGTGGATGAAAGTTGGGGTCCAGCTTTTGATACAAGCATCAACGAAAATGACGGTATTGACAACGATGGTGACGGTGAAATTGATGAAACAGGTGAAGCTGCATTATTGGATCAATATAGTGGTGCTCAACAACCTTGGGTTGCTCAACCTGACAACGTAAGAGATTTATTTGAAACAGGTGTAACAGTTACAAACAATGTTGCTGTTTCTGCTAATGCTGAAAACATGCATGCTCGTTTGTCTTATACTAATCAAGACCAAACAGGTATGGTACCAAACACTGATTTTACAAAAAACAGTGTAAACTTGAACTTTGGTATTAATGTAGGACCAAAAATTGATATCGAGTCTAACATTATTTACACAAACACAAGTTCTACAAATCGCGCTGGTACAGGATACGATGGTGACAACATTTTGCAACAGTTTATTTGGTCTGGTCGTCAAATTGATACAAAAGACTTGCGTGCTAACTGGAATACATTTGATGAAAATGGTAACGTTTACAACTGGAACCATAACTACCAAAACAATCCTTTCTTTACTCTTTTCAAAAACTTGAAACCATCACAGCGTGATCGTATTACTGGGCACTTAGGTGCAGGATACAAGATAACTGACTGGATGACTTTGAGAGGTAAAGTGATGACAGATGTTTATACTGAAAACAGAAAACGTATTTTTGCAGCAGGTTCAGCGGACTATCCTGATGGTAGTTTCCAAGAGGATGAGTTCTATGTGAAAGAATTCAACTCAGAGGTAACTTTGAACATTGATCGCAAATTATCTGATGATTTGAACATGAATTTAATCTTAGGTGCGAATCACCGTAAATATGATTACTCTCGTAGCTCTATTGATGTAGAAAGATTAACTGTTCCAGATATCTACAATGTTGGTAACGCAAATGGTAATCCTTTGAACGAACAAGTGACAAACGAAAAAGAAGTGAATTCTGTATTTGGTTTGTTGTCTTTAGGATACAAAGATTTCTTGTTTTTGGATGTAACTGGACGTAATGACTGGTCTTCTACTTTACCTGTTGAAGAAAATTCTTACTTCTACCCATCTGTAAACTTAAGCCTTTCTTTGGTTGAGGCATTGGGTCTTTCTTCAAACTTTGACTTGTTGAAAGTAAGAGGTTCTTGGGCACAAGTAGGTTCTGATACAGATCCTTACAAATTGGCTACTACTTTCCAATCAGGAACTTCTTGGAATGGTATTCCTCGATTCACAGAAGGAAATACACTTCCTCCTGCAGTCTTAACTCCAGAACGTACTACTTCGATTGAAGTTGGTTTAGAAGCAAAAATGTTCTTAAACCGAGTTGGTTTGGATGTAACTTATTACAACGCTGCTACAAATGATCAAATTCTTTCTTTGAACTCTTCTCCAACAACAGGTTATTCTTTCCGTACTTTGAATGCAGGTACAATCGAAAACAATGGTTTAGAGGTAATGTTGAACGTAACTCCTATTAAAACAACTGATTTTTCTTGGGATCTTACTTTGAACTGGGCTAAAAACAACTCTACAGTAAGAGATCTTCCTGATGGCGCAGACGTTATCCTTTTAGGTCGTTA
>JBGCDY010000876.1:0-6473 GCA_045105835.1 Chitinophagales bacterium | reverse complement strand
GATAAAACCAATGGTGAAATCTCTTGGAACTCTTTTGGTTATACGGCTACTCAAACCGATGACAGCGAACTACTCACTACCGAAACCATCAAAGTGGGCTTGAAAATGATTGACCCGAATAGTTTTGCCGCTTTGGGCAACTATGTTTGGCATGACGAAAATGCCAACGGACTGCAAGATGTGGGGGAAGCCGTTTTTAGTGGAATCACCGTGAGTCTTTACAATTCTGATGGAACACCTGTGACCGAAGATGTGGTCAATGGAGGTGTGACAGAGCAAATTCCCGTCACGACTACCACAGATGCAAATGGTTTTTACTGTTTCTATGGTTTAGCTCCGAGTACGGCTTATATTGTCCGACTCGACAAATCCAGTGATTTTATAGGTGCAGGTGGATTGACCAATTTCACCTTGACTGGACTCAATGCAGGAGACGATGCTTTGGATTCGGATGCCTCATTGAGCAATTTGGAGGGCTTGGACACTGACAATTATCCCGAAATTGCAGCACTTAGCCCGATAGCAGGCGAAAAAGATGATAGCTATGATTTTGGTTTTTACAAAACGGCAACGGTTGGTGATTATGTTTGGGAAGATACCGATGGAGAGGGTGACCAAGATATAGGCGAAAGTGGTGTTCAAAATGTTACCGTACAACTTTATGATGTGGACGATAATTTGATAGATACCGAAACAACGGATGAGGACGGAAAATACCTTTTCTTAGATGTGTCACCTGGCACTTATTACATCAAATTTTCGAGCTATCCTGTTGGTTTTGTTTCCACTTCAAAAGACGTAACAGGCAATGATCTCAATGACAGTGATGTGAATAGCGATGGCACAACGGACTTGTTTGTGGTCAATTCTTGCGATGCAATCACCACAATTGATGCAGGTTTGAAAGCAATTCCTGCCAATCCTGCAAGTATTTCAGGAACGGTTTGGGATGATTTGGACTGTGGAGGTGGAGTAAGGGGGGGAGGTGATCCCGCTATTGAAGGAATTACTGTCCAACTCTTAGACAGTGATGGTTTTGTGATTCAAACTGTTTTGACGGACGGAAATGGAGATTACACTTTCTCCAATGTCACCCCAAGCGAAACGTACAATATTGCAGTCCTTCCACCAAATATCAGCACGGTTTTTACAAGTGCAGGGGCAGATATGGATGTGGACCCAACAACGGGTGTGACGACTTCAAGCATTACCCCGACAGATGGTCAAAACATTACCGATATTGATGCAGGTTTGTGTGGCTTGTTGTCTTTGGGGAACTTGGTTTGGAGTGATGCCAACAATGATGGATTGTACAACAACAGCGAGGGGATTTTCTCCAATGTCACCGTTTATTTGATTGATGGAGCAGACGGAACAACCTATTTGGATACCACTTCAACAGATGCCAACGGACGTTATTTGTTTTACGGATTAACGGCTGGAGATTACATCATTGAAGTAGAAGTACCCAATACTTTCCAATCTTCTGACGACATTGCTTCTACCCCAACACCCAACCAAATTGACAGCGACGACAATGGAGTCGGAACGAGTGATTCGGGGCGTGTTCGTAGCAATGTAATCAGCTTGGCAGCGGACGGTGGCAGTACTGCCAATGCCAATTTTGGAGAAAGTGATCACGGAGTGCTTATTGACGGTATTGCAGACCCAACAAGTGATTTGAAGGCATATTACACCAATGATTTCAGCTTTAGAGCCATTCCTTGTGCTTTGAGCATCACGAATGTTGTCGTTAGCGCATGTATTGATCACGCCTATATGGACGTGGCTACGGTAGATGTAACCGTCACTTGGTCAAACGAACCTTTGAATGAAGATATTGAAGTGACACTCAATGGCAAAACCGAAATTATTGATATTAGTGGTGGATTAACTTCCCCTCAAACCATTCGCTTCAATATTCCAGCAGATGGCAGTACAGGCAATGCGATTACCGCACAATTTGACACCGAAACTACTTGCAGTGATACCGATACCTACGATGCACCAGTAGCTTGCTCTACAAGCGAATTGAACTGTGATATTTTGTATTTGTGCAGCATCCAAAAATTAAAAGATGCCGACCCTTGGGATCATGGAATGATCAACTACATTGACCAAATCAACGGAACACATACGATTACCCCTGCCTTGACCAAAGCGGATGGAGTAGGAGTGGGTTTGTATGATCCAAATGATGATAGCCAAACGCTTGCCATTGACTTCAGTGATTACGATTTGATTATCATTTCGCCCTCTACAGATGCCTTTATTGCAGCGGATTTGATTACTGCGATGAAAGACCTTTCGATTCCGATTTTGAATGGAAATTACAGCATTTCGGACGACTTGGGAATGTCTGCGGGAGAAGGATATCAGCACCAAGACGATGCCTATATTGACAACACAACAGCGGTGACGATCTTCAATTTTGACAATCCCAACCCAACCTACAATGAAATCATGACAAGAGCCGATTACTTGGCATCAGCAGATGTTCACTTATGGCAAAATGCGGGGAGTCAGGCAGGTGGAGTAGAAGGTGTATTGTTTGCCTACGATGAAAGTGATGCATTGACAGGCATTGCAGCGACACATGGCAAGCGGGTATTTTTAGGCTCCTATATGGATGGCTTGTATGCCAATTCAGACAATGGTGGCGCACTTCCTGCTCCTGCTGGAAACTGGTTGAATCCTGTAAACCATCTTACGATGGAAGGGAAATACTACTTGGATTTGGCCCTTCAATTGGCATCTGATTGTCCTGTTTGTCCGTCAGGAAAATGTGGGAGGGTGAGCCTTACAAGAGATTAGTATTTTTTTGGTCTTTGTTGGCATAGTGATTGCTAGTATTCAAGCAAGTTCGAATAAAATACATCCAATTCCTATTCTTTATACAGTATCTTATGGTCTATACAGTTCTCAAAATGAACTACATAGACCATGAGTGTATTAATTTCAAAAAAGATTGGGAACTCCTCACAATGCAGTCATTTTTTCTATATGTTACTTCAATAATTCTATTCCTACTTGCCTGTAATCCCTCACAAGCAAACAATGAAACCGCAACAAACAAAGAGCGTGATTTATTGAATGTATTTGAAAAGGCACTCGATGCTAAAGCAGAAATCGACACTGTTTTTACAAATCGTTTGGACCAACTTCAAACAAAAACTCCTGATTCTTACCTGAATATCTGCAAAAAAGCTTTGGACATCTCCCAAAAAGCAGAAGCAAAAATATATACACTGGATTTATTAGAACGCTTGGGAGACCATTACCTAAAGCAGGATTCATTGGTTAGTGCCCTCAATTACTACAAAAAAATAGTGGTCATTCCCACAAATAATTTTCAAACCAAGGGAAGGACTTACAACAATATAGGGATTATTTATCACGGATTGGGTGACACTGCCAAAGCCATCGAACACTACCTTCAGTCGGTGGAGGCTTATGGAAAAACATTGGAAACCAAAGTATTACAGACCTATCCTTTGGGAAATATTGCCGATTTATACATTTCTACTGACATCAAAACAGCCAAGTCCTACAACCTAAAAGCACTCTCTTTCTCTCTTCAATTGGAAGAACCAGAGCGAAGCTACAACCTCATGTATGATTATTACCGCCTCGGACACATCTTCAATACCTTTCGCCAATTGGACTCAGCAAAATACTACTACACAAAATCTGCTGAACAAGCCCGAATCAACAAAAGCCCCGAACTAATCACCACAGTACACCTACGGTACATCAATTTTTATTTAGAGCAAAACGACCTACTTCAGGCAGAAGCATACATTGATTCCTGTTATCAAATACTCGACAAAATAAGGGAAAACGTCACACTCAATAGTATTCACCTCCAAACGGCAAAGGTGAAATTGAAGCAAGGGCTGTTTATGCAAGCGGAGCAAGCGGCTAACAAAATCAAGGTTGATGAAAACAAAAGTTTTCTGTTAGAAGTCTATCTATTTTGGAAAAACTATTATTTCGCAACCGAAAATCCCTATGAAGCACTGCAATACCAAGACAAATACTATCAACTGAACGCAGAAATCAATAGTCAAGAACGAGGTAAAAACCTTGGTTTTTTGGAGGCAAAGTTTCAGGGAGAAGAAAAAGAACAACATATAAAACTTTTGGAGATTGAAAAAAAGAACCAAACACGGCTTTTTTTGATTGTCATTGGCAGCGCAATTTTATTGTTGTTTTTCACAATGATATTGATTCGTTTGTTGAGAACCCGAACGAAAAATGCGCAATTATTGCAGGTCAAAAACGAAAGACTCCTCGAAGCAGAAACCAAACTGCAAAAGAAAAACCAAGAACTCGAAAAATACATCAGCTACAATCTTCAACTCGAAAATTTTGCCCACCTCGCTTCACATGATTTGAGAGAGCCGCTATTAAATATATTGGGATTCAGTGATTTGCTGCAAGCAGAAACAAACAAGAATTTAAATGAAGCGGCAAAAAATTACATCAAATATATCCAAGCATCCTCCAAACGAATGGAACATCTATTGGATGATTTATTGAAGTATGCAATCATCGGAAAATATTCTACACCCAAAAACATTGACTGTAACAAGTTATTAAAAAAAGTTTTAAGTGAAGACTTGATTTCTAATATTGAAGAATCCAATGCACAGATAAAAGTAGCTGTTCTACCATCTATTTATGGCTACCAAAGCGAGCTGCAAAGCCTTTTTACGAACCTCCTTCACAATGCCATTAAGTACCGAAAAAAGGGAGTCAATCCTATCATTTACATCAATGTTGAAGATGAAAAAACACACTGGAAGTTCTCAGTTACAGACAATGGTATGGGAATTGCATTAGAAAACCATGAAAAAGCTTTTTTGATTTACAAAAGACTTAACAATTTTCAAACAGAAGAAAAAGGTACAGGTATTGGCTTGGCTTACTGCAAAAAGGTAGTAGAGTTGCACAAAGGTAAGATTTGGATTGAATCAGCATTAAAAGCAGGAACCACGTTCTATTTTACCATTCAAAAGAATTGCATATTTGACTGTCCACAAGAATACAAACATGGATCGACTACAGAAAATAAGAGCACTCTTGGAGAGCGCCTCCATTCCCCAAAACATATCTGAGCAAATCAATGCCGAATTAGAAGTGTTGGTGCAAGAATTGCAGCACAAAAAAGATACTGAAAATAGCAACTCAAAAAAACAGCAAACAAGGAATTTATTCGACACCATATATGGATACATTGTTGAACTAGATGCGCAAGGACATATTGTTAGTTGCAACAAAGCTGCTAAGCGTTTTTTAGGAATCAAAGAAGGGGAATTCTTTTTTGCACCAGGTATGACTTCTCCCAATGATTCCCAAAAATCAGAGAAATACCTTAACCTTCTCAAAACACAAGGATACTACGAAAACTACCAAGGCAAACTTATTCTTTCGAATGGTCAAACAGTTCACATTGAAGTGAGTTCGGTGGGGAAATTCAATGAAGAGGGAGAGTTCATTGGTTCAATAGATACCCTACGAGATATTACAGAACGGATTCAAATCACCCAAGACCTTAAAAACTCAAATGCGAAATACAAAACCTTAGTCGAAAACAGTCATTTTGGAATCATTCAAACAGATATAGAGGGCAATATTGTTTATTCTTCTCCCCGTTCCAATGAAATCACAGGAGCCTTACGAAATAGTCAGAAACCTTTCAACAATCTCATTAAGTACTTACTGCCACAAGAAATGGAAGAAGTCATGGAACGTCTCTCACTCTTGGTCACAGAGCAAATGGAGGTAGATAAATTCAGGCAACGAATCTTCAAACAGAATGGAGACATCATTTATATTGAAGGAATGACTGTCCTGATCAAGGATACACAAGGAAATCCCCGAGGACTTAACATCGTCTTTAATGATGTAACCGAAAAGGTGAAAATAGAACAAGCCCTCAAAGCGTCTGAAATCAAATACAAAGCACTTGTAGAAAATACCCACTTCGGAATTGTTCAAACCGATTTGGAAGGCAAACTGGTTTACTCTTCGCCCCGTGCCAATGCCATCATGGGATACCAACACAATACATCTTCAAAAAAGGTAAACTTTGCACGATACATTGCTCCTGAGGAAATGCCTCGAATGATGGGACAATTAGAATTGCTCAAGGAAGGAAAAATTCCTGTGGACAATTTCAGGGGTAAATTCAAAACAATAGAAGGAAAACTGATTTGTATTGAAGGTACTACAGTTCTGCTAAAAGACGAATTGGGAAAACCTTATGGTCTCAATATTGTATTTGACGACATCACCGAAAAAGCCCGAATCGAAGAAGCCCTCAAAAATTCAGAAGAACGCTACAAAATCTTGGTAGAAGCTTCTCCAAGCGGTATTTCACTCAACAGTATCACAGGCAAACGCCTATACGCCTCCAAACGATCGGCAGAAATATTTGGCTATGATAGCCCCGAAGAAATGCTCAAAAA
>JBGCDY010000875.1:0-6562 GCA_045105835.1 Chitinophagales bacterium | reverse complement strand
CAAAAATGATTTGCCTTTCTATGTTTGTGTTTTTTTGAAGGAAAAAATGACATTATCTCAAGTATATATTTTTTCATGATGATTCTATTTGCAGTCACTGCTTTGGAATTTATCAAAATTATAACAAAGACGATTTTTTTTATAAAAAACCCCCCTTTCACGGCGAAAGGAGGGTTTTCTTATCTAAAGCCAGTAGGCTCTTAAATATTTCTTATTGACTCCAATAAGTAAATATTTTTGAGCCTTTGATTTTTAGTGAGTTACTACTAATTTGATGTGTTTGACATCACCAGAAGCGGCTGTCAAAGTTGCAATATAAGTACCAGAAACCAAATCATTTCCGAATTGGAATTGATAGTCTTTTTCTGCTTCTACATTACCGTCAAATAGTACGGATACTCTTTTACCTGAAATATCGTAAACTTCCAAGCTAACATTTCCTTCAACAGCAAGGTTGAAAGAAAGAATCGTTTCTTGGCCGAATGGATTTGGACTTGCTTGGAACAATGCATCTGAAATAATAGATGCTTTTCTTCCTCTTCCTCTCGTCCTAGTCGCTACGTTTACAGTCATAGTTGCTATATTACCCAAACAGTCTGTCACTTCAAGCATGTAAGCTCCTGCTTCTGTTATATTTGATATATCCTCAGTAGTAGCGGCATAACCTCCAGGACCTGTCCAAGAATAAGTCAATGTTCCACAACTTGTATCACCACCTGTTACAATTGCATCAATAGAACCTGTTCCAGGACCAGATGCAGGTATGTTTAATACAGCACCTACACTGACACTCATACAAGCATCACACAATGCACCGCCACAATCATAACCCAGCTCGTCACCGTTCATCACTCCATCACCACAAGTTTCACAACTTCCATTATCCACATCTGCAAGTGGGTCGTAGTTATGAGCACCTTCGTCAGTACATCCCATTAAACAAGGAGCACATAAAGCACCACCGCAATCAACAGCTTCTTCATCACCATTCATGATGTTATCATAACATGTTTCACAACTTCCATCATCTATTGATGCCGCAGCATTGTAATTATGAGCATACATATCAGTACATCCTAAATCACAAGAAACACAGTTAGGGTTGGTACCGCCACAATCAATTCCTTCTTCGTCGCCATTTTGGATTCCATCATAACAAGTTTCGCAAAGGCTCTCTGGGTAAGCAGTTCCAAAATCGAAGAAAATGGATACTTTATTGTAGATATTGTTAAGATTAACTGGTGCAAAGTCGAATGTCAACGTTTCCCAATCTCCAGCTACAGTAGTGTTGGCGAATGCTTCTATAAAAATACCACCATTTCCAGCATTCTCTACTTTCAAGAGTACATTGACTCCTGTTTGTGGAGACCATACACGTACAGACATTTTGGTACTCGTGCCTGTGAAAGGAATAGGACTAGACAATCCTGCTCCACCAGCAGTAGTTCCTGCCCATACTTGTGCAAGAGGGGTTTTAGTAGTTTCTACTACCATATTGGTTGGATCTGTAGGATCTGTCACAATTGCAGAGATATTTCCACCAAAATCAACAAGGTCATAATTTACATTCGGATCGTCAAAAGTAATTGGGAAGACTCCTGTAGTAGCGTCTGAATCGGCAGAACCAGGAGTACAATTTGCTGTGAAAGGAATCATAATATCTCCCTGACTCAATTGCCAGTTTCCTCCAAAGGAAGCTTTACTCCACAATATATTCAAGGCAACATTAACAGGTGGTGTTGCCCACGTCAATGTTCTTTTGATTTGACCAGGTACAGACATATCTTCAGCAGAAACAGTTGAACCACTTCCTCCAACTACTATCAATAAATCAACAGGATCTGCGTCAGCAGACTCAATGATAACTTCCATTGTAGAAGCATCTACATTGGTAAGAGTTAAAAGAATTTTAGAAGGTGCGTCACCTGCAAAGTGTGTTACTTCTGTATCGCAATAAGGAGAACTTGTCGCCGTTGGATCAACAGGAGGAGTACAACTTGCTGCAAAAGGAATCATAACATCTCCTTGGCTTAATTGCCAGTTTCCTCCAAAAGAAGCCTTACTCCATAATAAGTTTAGAGTAATGTCAGTTGGGGGAGTAGCCCATGTCATTGTTCTCTTGATTTGACCAGGTACAGACATATCTTCAGCAGAAATACTTGCACCACTTCCTCCAACTATTATCAATAAGTCAACAGGGTCCGCATCAGCAGACTCAACGATAACTTCCACTGTAGTAGCATCTACATTGGTAACGGTTAAAAGAATTTCAGAAGGAGCGTCACCTGCAAAATGCGTCACTGGAGTACTGCAATAAGCAGAATTCACAGAAGCATCAATAAAGTTCACGTCATCCCAATAGAAAGTTTTTTGACTAGGGTCTAATTCTGCTCTTGGACTGTAGTTATGTGAATCAGAATCGGTACAGCCTATTCTTGGACAAGCTTCGCAACTGCTGAAACAAACATTTGGTAACAACATAGTTGGAGTTCCCGCTACAACTGATACACCACGATTTTGGAACGCACCACCTGTGACATCACATGCCAAAGGAACCGATTCTCCACCATCTACCCATCCTGGACCATTGATAAATTTGTACTCGTAGTCACCTACAGCCAATGGTATTGTAACCGTCCAGATATCGCTTGTACCCAATTGAGACAAGGCAATATTTCCACTCCAGCCATCAATATTGGAACCCATGTAAACGCCACCAGGATTAACATCTTCTAAAGCCATGTTGACTCTGAAAGTTACATCTATAACTTGTGGGCATTCTACAGTACAAGCACCAAAACAAACAGGATCAAGAACAATCGCTTCTGAACCAACTGTTACACCACGGTTTTGGAAAGCGCCACCTGTTACATCACATGCTACAGGAACTGATTCTCCACCATCTACCCATCCTGCACCATTGATGAATTTGTATTCATAAGCACCTTCAAGAAGGTCAATGGTTACACTGTAAATTCCGTCACCATCAGCATCAGCCAATGCGATTCCACCACTCCAACCATCAATGTTACTTCCCATAAAAACACCAGTTGGGTTTACATCTTGGCTCGTCATATCTACTTGGAAAGTTACAGCAGAAGTAGGTATTGAACAACTACCATCTTCTGTACATAATCCAAAACAAACATCAAGTGTTTGGTCTGTAGCAGGTACTATAAGTAAGCGGTCATTGAAGAATTCAGGAGAAGCACACGCTTGTCCACCTAATTGTTCTTTGCAGCTAAAATCACCTGGGCAGTTACCATTAGTAAATGTGTGGTAATCTCTAAGACCAGTAGGAAGTGTCAATGTAACAGAGTAGATATCGTCACCATCTGGGTCCAACATTGGAATATCACCAGGTTGTCCAAATGTAATACCACCTGCAAAATATACTCCATCAGGACTAGTATTTTGGTTAATCATGTTGACATTGAATGTCATATCAACTGTTGGAGGATTGGTAGTATCTGCACACACACCAAAACAAGTATTGATGTCCATGTCTGTTGTACCTGCTTGGAAAGAACGGTCATCAAAGTTGGCAGGGTCGCTTCATGATTGTCCTATTATTTTTTCCTTACAACCATAATCACCACAATTTCCATTGAGGACAATATAGTGAGAAAAAGTATTGTCAGGAACTACAATAGAACCAGAATAAATACCGTCTCCATCAGGATCGGTCAATTCATTGTCACCTGGGTTTCCTATTGTTCCACCTGCAACATAAACTCCACTACCACTAACGATAGTATAGCTCATATTGACATTGAAGGTGACAGTAACATCTGCTTGGGCCAGCTGAAAGCAGGTAAGCAGCGTTAAAGATAAAAACGTAAAAAATCTAGTCATAATGTTTGAATTTTTAAGGACAGTTAACTTTTGTGTGAAATTTTATAAAAAAAGAAATATTGTTTTTCGTAGATAGTGTTAGTTTTGAGTGTTCAAGTTTTGAAGAGGATTGGAGATCCAAATATATTCATTATTTGAAGTTTATACAAATAGGTTCATCAGTTATACGAACTTTTTTTTCTTTTACATTTTAAAGAAGATTTGTTTTGCACAAATGAAAATCTTTAATTACACCATTACATCAGTTTGTAGCTCTTATTCTCACAAACATAAGTCTATTTACTTGGTTTTTTGGTACATCAATACTACTACAATGGCTATTTTGGTACATCAGGACTACATCAAATCCTTCCTTTATCGGGGTTTCACTACTTCAAGACTTTGTATTGTCAGGGAGATAGCTAAATTGCAATTTTCGAATTAAAATTTCATTTAAAAAGGTTTTTTATATTTTTAACTTGATTAAATAGTATAGAATGATGAGACTACTACTTTGTTTACTAATTGCTTGTTTTTTTACAAACATTCTTCAAGGGCAAGTTGCTCCTGCTTATTTTACGGATATTTCTGTGGAAGCTGGATTCTTGAATACGGGAAATAATCAGGGAACTGCTATTGCGGATTATGACAATGATGGTGATGAAGATGTTTATGTATCTGTGCGAGGAGGAAAAAACAAATTGTATCAAAATAATGGAAACGAGGTATTTATTGAGGTGGCAGAATTAGCAGGGTTGGATTTTGATGACGTTACCTTAATGAGTGTATGGGGAGATTTGGACAATGATGGGTACTTGGATTTGTTTGTAGGAAATTATGAAGAACCCAATCGTTTGTATCGGAATAAGGGAGATGGCACATTTGAGAATGTGAGCCTTTCGGCAGGAATTGGGAATAGCAACCGTGTGCAAGCAGTAGCAATGGGAGATATTGACAGAGATGGCTGGCTGGATATCTATGTGGCGAATTTGTCAGAACAAAATTTTATGTACAAAAACAATGGCGATTTTACCTTCTCCAATGTGGTCAATCAGTCGAACACAACCGATACACAAATTGCGATGGGGACGATTTTCTTTGACTACGACAACGACAGTGACCTTGACTTATACCTGGTCCACGATGCAGATCAAGCCTGTATTCTGTACGAAAACGATGGAACAGGAAAATTCATAGATGTCAGTGCCGCTTCGGGTACAAATGTGGCGATTAATGGAATGGGTGTAGATGTAGCCGATTTTGACCACAATGGATTCTTGGATATTTATGTGACGAATTTGGGACCAAATGTACTTTTGTTAAACAATGGGGACAAGACCTTTACGAATGTGGCTGAAAATGCGAATGTGGACAATGCTGGAATGGGCTGGGGAACGACTTTTTTGGACTACAACAACGATACTTGGGCGGATATTTACATGGTGAATAATCATAATTTTGCACCTTTTCCGAATCGACTGTACCACAACAAAGGGGATGGAACTTTTGAAGTGGTAAGTTATGATTCGCCTTTGGAGGCAAAAAAAGTGTCTTTTGGTACGGCTGCTGCGGATTTTGATGACGATGGATTTTTGGATATTGCTTTGGCAAATTGGGGGAGTGTTGGTTTGCAGCTTTTTAGGAATGAAATGACAAAGGGCAATTGGGTGAAAATCAAAACCACAGGAACGGAAAGCAATCGTTCTGCAATTGGTTCTCGCATACAGATTTACCACGATGGCATTATGCAAATGGATGAAGTGACGGCTGGCAGTAGTTGGGCTTCACAAAACAGTTTGACACTGCATTTTGGTTTGGCGGAGGCTGAGGTGATTGATTCGGTGATGATTCGTTGGGCAAATGGTTTGGAGGAGATGTACTATGATTTGGAGGTGAATCAAACCTATCATTTTACGGAAGCAGAGGGCGTTATGATTACTTCAATTGAAGAAAAAATAAACCTTATTGAAGCCTTCAATATTGTTCCAAATCCCTTTCAGGATGCTTCAAGTATTGAAGTGAACTTACTGCAATCTTCAAGTACCACATCGAAGCTATACGATATGAAAGGGCAAGAAATTGCTGTTTTATTTGAAGGGAACTTAGAGGCTGGAAAGCATACCTTTGAAATTGGCGAAAATGTTTTGAAGAAAAGAGGAGTGTATATCTGTCGTTTGGAAAGTGGAGAATCATCAATAACAAGAAAGTTGGTGAAGCTTTAAATTTAGGTGTAAATATAATTTTACTGCTATAAACAACTGGATATGAAATGCATTTTGTATTTTTATTCTTATTTTAATTTTCATTTACTCCTTATTGATTTTCCTGTGTATTTAATACGTAGATTACCTCGTTATCGGTTGTATGCTGCATAGCGTTAATCCTACCAATTGGACACAACATTTGATTGTTTGATCAATAGTTTTATAGAAAACAAAGTTGGTCTGGCTGAAAACTTCCTAGCCGAAGCTTTAGCTGTTCACCTGAGAACGAATCTTTTGGCTCTTCATTCAGGCAAAGAAATGAAGGCTGCTGGCATCGGAAACAATGCCAAATTCACCGAGAACAAATTGGTGAGGAGTGATAAAATCTATTGGCTGGATCGTGAGCACAAGGATGTTCACGAAAATAGTTTTTTTGACTTGATGTATGAGTTTGTGATCTTTTTAAATCGCACTTGCTATGCAGGTATTACAGGCTATGAGTTCCATTATGCCCTATAAGAAAA
>JBGCDY010000874.1:0-6695 GCA_045105835.1 Chitinophagales bacterium | reverse complement strand
AGAAATGCCCGATGCAGTGCCATCACTCCCTCGCCTACCTCCAATTTGCCCACCCCACTCTCACAACTACTCAAAACCACCAAATCCGCATTCAAGTGAAGGTTCATCACATCTGTTAAGTAGAGTTTATCATTATCAGGCAAAGAGTCCTTCGTTTGATCTTGGGCATATAAGTTCAAACCAGACAAAGTTGAGTATTCCATATTTGAGAATCCATGTGTAGAGAGCAAGATATATTTAAAAGCTTCAATGTGCTGCAAAAGATTCTCCTTCGATGCCATATCGTAAAACAAAGCTGTAGCCTCTTTCTTCTGTCTTTCAAAGAGTTCATACACCATTTTGACCTCCGTTTCGGTAGCTGCCAGATTCTGTAAAGCGTCTTCTTCACTTCCTCCAGATTTCAGGATCACTTCCCTTCCCTTATTGCTGCTTTTGAGAATGTAGCCATTTTCAGTCGAAGCTGTTTTGTCGAACTTAATTGGAGCCAAACCCAAGAAATTCTCTTTCGATGTTCCTTTGTTCTCCTTTCTTTTTTGATGGGTATGACCAAATAAAGTAGCCGAATAATGGTATTGAATATCAAAAGAGTGAAGCAAATAGCGAAAGTCCGAAAAACTTTCCATTTCCGTTTCAATAGTGTCCATTGGAAGAACCAATGCCTCAAATGGTAAACGTTGTAAAACACCATCAGGAATGATGATTAGTTTGTTTTTCCCCTTACAAGCTGCTTCAATCGGCATCAAAAGTAATTTATAGAGGTCTCCTCCAATTTGACAAAATTCCTCTTGATCGCTCAAAAAGATGCTTTGTTGAAAATCTTCTATCATCTGTTTCAAATCTTCGGAATAAGCTATTTTTTTGAACGAAACGCTGTTTTTGCCTATAACAAAAATGAAAAGTATTTCTTCAAAGAGTCCATATTCAATCAGCAACTCTTTGGGGTGAAGCAGTTCTTGGATTTGAAGAACAGAAGCCGTTTGAGTGCCGTATTTGAGTTGATAATATGCTGGATAATCTGCCTCCAATTGTTCCATCAACTCGATATAATCCTCTTGACATTTGAGGTACTTTATCTGCAAATCTCGTATTTCCGCAGCATTGTCTTCCTCACTCACTTCTTTCATTTGAAGCACCTTATCGAGTTGATTCAATTGAGCTTTGAGCTGTTTTTCTTTTTGCAGCAAATCCGAAGGAATAACGGCCAAAGCCTTCGCAACTCCCTCCTGCATTGAAGTTAGCAGCAGTATCCCTTTTGCTTTTTCCAAAAAACCAAAGGCTTCCTCAAGTATCTCTATTTGGGCTGTCTTTTCCCAAATTGTATGGGTGATTTTCAAGCCTATTTTATAGATAATTATCTGGCTTTTCAACAAAGGTGCTTTACTATGGTCAGAACGGAGTTCCTTCCTTATTTCCTCCAATATTTGCATTCCTACTTTTGTGCTTTTTAGGGCTGCTTGAAGGTATTTAGGCTGATTTTTTTTCAAATAGTACTCATAAAAAGATTTGGCTTTGTATTTGAGCAATTCAATACCGAGTGTAGCACGTATTTCTCTCAAACCTGTATGGTCGTATATATTTTCTCTGTTACAAGTAGGAGCCAGCGCATAGAGCCCTTTTTGAGCATATTGAAGGGCATCTATGTACTCTTTTTTTTGATAACAAAAAATTGTTAAACAGAGGTAAGGAAAAGAAACAGAAGGACTTCTTTCTCCACCATGTTTCAGCCGAATTGCCAATGCTTTTTGTAGGTATTTATCAGCTTGTCCAAAATCATTTAAATTCGTATAAGTCATTCCCAAACCTTCATAAGCAAAGGCAGTATATGTTGAATCTCCCCCAAACAGGGATAGGCGAATCCTTGTTGCTTTTTGAAAATAAACAATCGCTTTGTCGTATTGCTTCAATGTCCTATATTCCTTTCCAATATAACAGTATGAATTTGATAGTCCATGCTCATTATTTATTTCCTTACCTAGCGATGCAATAGAATCAATGGATTTTTGATACCACTCAATTGCCTTTTGAGATTCTCCTCGATTAGAATAATATTGACCAATCAAATTGTAAACTTCGAATTGGCGTTTTTTTCCGTCTTCCCAAGATTCCGAAATATCTAAGGCTTTTTGGAAGTAAGGAATTGCCCGCCCTAAATCTTTTTTTTGAGCGTAAAAAGTACCCAATAGATGGTATGTCTGATAACCTACATAATGGGATGTGTTCTCTAAATTTGGCTTCTGCTCAATGATTTTATGAAGACATTTTAGTCCTTCTTCAGGATAGGAAATCGACGCATATATGCTTGCCAATGATATATAGGCACAGAGCGTTTCTTCATGTTCTTCCCCGAATACTTCTGTCCGAATCGAAATGGCTTCTTCAAGAATAGAGATTCTCTTTTTTTTATCTCCTATATAGTGATAACAAATTCCTAAACTAATATAAGTATCTGCCAATCCTGGGTCTCTTGATTTTCCCAATTGTAGGTAAATCGCTTCTGCTTTTTCAAGCAAAATAAGAGCTTCACTGTATTTCTCTTCGTCAATAAAAGAGTCTCCTTCCGTATAATATTTTTCTGCAAGTGCAAGTAAGGAAGAATTTTTATCTACTTTTTTTGGAGCAGGCATAGTATAGAAATGGTTTGATAAAAAGCGAAACTACAATTTTTTTGGTGCTTTCTGTTTTTAAGTATAATTTTACACATGTATTTTTTGTTGTTTGATAATTTATATTGTCTATCCTCCAATCAAAGCAAACCCTGCCCAATCAATTGGCTCTATAGATTCATCTTCTATCAAGCCTAATTTGGCTTTGCGTAAGGCAGTAGAATAATTATCTCC
Organism: Chitinophagales bacterium; assembly: GCA_045105835.1. Lineage (GTDB taxonomy): Bacteria > Bacteroidota > Bacteroidia > Chitinophagales > UBA2359 > JAUHXA01. The sequence continues at coordinate 3,858 of JBGCDY010000874.1, read as the reverse complement.
CTCCAATACATGCCGAAAAAAAGTTTGTACCAATTCACTTGTCGAATCCTGTGGGACTTTGAAGAGAGAATACACAATGTTTTTTGCCCCAGCATATAGAAATGCCCGATGCAAAGCCATCATGCCTTCCCCTTGCTGCAATTTGCCCACTCCACTTTCACAGCTACTCAAGACCACTAAGTCGGCTTTCAATTGCAGATTCATCACTTCTGATAAGTACAATTTACCTTGTTCATTGGAAGAATCACTGCTTTTTCCTTCGGCTTCTATGTATAGATTCAAGCCCGATAAAGCGGCATTTTTGGTATCCGAAAAACCATGAGAAGAGAGCAATATGTGCTTGTAGTCTTCGATGTACTCCAAAAGATGTTCTTTTGAAGCCATTTCATAAAACAAGGCAGTTGCTTTTTTCTGCTGTTCTTCAAACAGCTCATACACCTTTTTGACTTCCACTTCGGTTTCTTCCAAATCGACCAAAACATCCGCTTCTCCTACTCCCGATTTGAGTATCATTTCCCGACCATTGCCTTTGCTCTTGAGGATATAGCCACTTGCTCCTGTTACTTGTTTGCCAAATTTGACAGGAGCCACTCCCAAGAAACCATCTTCCACTTCTCGTCGGATGTCCAGTTGTGTTTTTTGGTGGTCTTGTCCAATCAAGGTTGCAGAATAGTGGTAGCGAACTTGAAAATCACGCAGTAGATAGGGCAATTGGGAAAAATTCTCGATGGATTCGCTAGGTGAAATGGGGTGAATCAGTGCATCGAAATTCAAACGGTGCAAATCTCCATCGGGAATGATGGTCAGTTGTTTTTTTGTTTTCCACTCGGCTTCAATGGGCTTCAAAATCAAATCATACAATTGATGGGCGATGGAAATATACTCCTCCAAATCGCTTAGGAATATCGTCTTTTGAAAATTCTCTATCAACAGCGTTAAATCCGTGTCGAGTTTTACGAGTTCAAAACGAACGCTGTCTGCTCCAATGGCAAAAATGAACAGTTGACTGGAATAGAAACAGTACTGAATCAACAATTCTTGAGGTTGGAGTAGTGCCTGTGTTTCGGCAATAGAGATGGCTTGGGTTTGGTATTTGAGTTGGTAATAATCGGGATGAATTTCCTCCATTTGTTTCATCAGTTGGCTGTAATCTTGGTGGTACTCCAAAAACTCTATTTGCAGGCTTTGAAGAGCCGCTTCTTTTGAATCTTTGCTTTCTTTGATTCCTTTTTGTGTTTGAATCCTTTTGTCAAGTCGAACCAATTGTTTTTTTAGGTTTTCCTCCTTTTCCAAAAATACTCCTGGAATGGGTGATTGTATCTTAGCGATTTCACCTTGCATGGCAGATAAAAGCAGGATTGCTTTGGCTTTTTCGGCAAACAAAAAGGCTTTTTCCAGTATTTTTCGGTCTTTCGTTTTGCTCCAAGTTATATGAGCGACCTCTATACCTGTTTGGTAAATGTCTGAATGGTTTTGTTCTATAGAAAGTTTAGAATGGTCGGAGTGATAACTCTGTCGTATTTGGTCCATCACTTGCAATGCTAAAGTTGCACTTTCCAAAGCTGCCTCCAGTTTTTTGGAGTCGGATGTATTGGACAAATAATATTCTCGAAAAATCTGTGCCTTCCAGCCCAATAGAGGGATACAGACATGGTGGTGAATGTTTTCCAATAGCGGATTCTGATAGATATCTCCATTCGCCAAAAAAGTTGGGCAAACCTGCAAACCCTGTTGGCAAGCATGGAGGGCAGGAAGAAAGGCTTTTTGTTTGGTGTATAGTATAGCCATTGTGTAATAAGTACGTGCGACTATTGGGTGTTGCGGATTGTATATTTGCAGACTAAGTTCTAAGGATTTTTTTAGAAAGTGATGCGCCTTCGAAAAATCGCTTGTTTTGATATAGGTTCTTCCCAAACCCATACACGTAAAAGCAATTGGAGCCGTTTGGTTTCCTTCCAAGGCTTCAAAAATTTTCAAGCTTTTTTCAAACGAATCAATGGCTTGTTCGTATTACTGCAAAGAATGATGTATTCCTGCTATATTGCTATGAACACCCGCTATACTGTGTTGGTAATCATCTGCACACAGAGAGAAGGTACTGAGTGCTTTTTGAAAATAATAAATAGCTTGGTCGTAGTTTTTTCCAGACGAATAGTTCATTCCTATTCCATTGTAAACCAATGCTTCCCAATGAGGAACATCTTCTTCTAAGTTTTGAAAAAGCTGTGCTGATTTTTGAAGGTAAAGAATGGCGCGCCAATAGTCTTTTACCTTTTCGTGCAACAATCCGATGTCCATGTGCAAAATACCATATTGTAGCGAAGCAGGAGCAGTTGTCTCCAATGGTTTGAGTATGCGGTGCAAATATTCCAAGGCAGAATGATATTTTCCCGTCACCCCCCAAATGCGTCCCATAAATATTTGGATGGCTAATGCCTCTTCTGATTTTTTGCCCAATACACGCTCTATAATATCCAATCCTTGTTGATTGAAAGAAAGTGCTTGTTGATGGTCATTTTGGGCGAGGAAGCAGTGACTTAGGCAGTGCAAAATAGTTGACCTAAGGATTTCGGCTTCCTTTCCCGATGCCAATGGAATTTCATACGCTTTTTGCAAGATGGGGAATGCAAGGTGGTGTTTGTTTTGCATCAGCAAAATATCTGCTTCTTGGTAGTATTGTTGGGCAAGTGCAAATTGTTCTTCTGGTGAGTGGGGACTATTGGACATAAAAGACTTATTGGTCTATCGTTATAAATGTTGAATAATGGCATGGTTCGGGCAAAATACAATAGGAAAATCTAAGATAGTTTTTTTTTTTTCAAAAAACCTTCAATTCGCTTCCTCCAATTCGTCTATTGAAAAATAAGCCCAATTAAAATAACACAAAAATAAAGTACCCGAATGGACACAGATTATGCAACAGCACCAAAAACATGGTGGCAGAAACGAGTAGATGAATTGATTTTGACAAATCTATCTAATTTTCAATTAACCAATAGTTCTTTGGCAAAAGAGCTGTCTATCAGCGAACGGCAATTGTATCGAATTGTCAAAGAATGCACAGGCTTGTCTCCCAATGTCTATATCCGACAGATTCGATTGAAAACAGCCTATAAATTCCTCCAATCAGGAAAATACCTAACAGTGAAAGAAGTCGCAGCAGTAGTAGGCTTTCAAAAAAACGACTATTTTACCCGCTTGTTCAAATCGGAATTTGGTTTGACACCTTTGGAAGTTTTGCAGAATAAAGGCATCAAATAACAATATACTACATCAATTTGGCAGATATGGGGAGTATGGTTTGGCAGATATGGGGGGTATGCCTGACTATGTAGTTCATATCTTTACCCAATAATTTCTTTAGTCATTTTTTGTTTTTTAAAAAGCTGAATAAGAGCCTTATAAACGACCCCTAAAACTCACCAAACAATCAACAAATCACTACATCCGAATGATTCGCTTGAAGTAGGCTCATAAACTTCTTCAATCATGACAGTACATTACAGTCAGAGAAGTAGCAGGAAAAGTGGGCTTCAAAAAAACGAGTTATTTCTCCGCTCTATTCAAAACAGAATTTGGTGTCACTCCAATGGATGTGTTGAAAGAGTATGGTTTTAAATAATATATTTTTTAAAGAAGAATTGGAGGAGGTAAACCTCCAAATAAATTTCATTCAATCATTTTTAATTTAAATATCATGAATATTTGCAAAATTAATTGGGAGCAATAGGGATTTGTCCCCTGTAAAAATATAAGAAAGAAAGAGAGAATATTCCTATTTTTGAATTCAACCAAAAAATCAAAAAAATGGAACTCTCTCTTTCAATTACAAAAATACTAAAAAAGGAATTTGCAAGC
>JBGCDY010000873.1:0-7041 GCA_045105835.1 Chitinophagales bacterium | reverse complement strand
ACACGTGGGATTAATGTATTTGTATGAATAGGCAAATCAAATAGATTTGGGTATTGTATTGAGAATGTGAAAAGTATTCTGAAATAGGGGTGAATCTAATCCATAAAACAGGTAAATCTCGGGCAATTAATGAACGTTTGCTTGAAAAAATCAAAACATGGGTGGATGAAGGATCAATCTAATTGTATTGGTGAATGGGCAGACTTAGACATTAAACTCGGGTGAATGAGCATTGTAAAATCTGGGTGGATGATGGATTAATTTGTTTGTATTAGTGAACGGGTAGATTCACTTGATTTGAATAAGGGTGGATGAATCTGTTTGTATTAGTGAATGGGTAGACTCACTAATTTGAATAAGGGTGGATGATGGATTAATCTGCTTGTATTAGTGAACGGGTAGACTCACTGATTTGAATAAGGGTGGATGATGGATTAACCTGCTTGTATTAGTGAACGAGTAGATTCACTTGATTGGAATAGGGGCTGGATTAATCTGTTTGTATTGGTGAATGTGTGGATTCACTAATTTGACTGTGGGGTGGATGAATGGATTAATCTGTTTGTATTGATGAATGGGTAGACTTAGACATTAAACTCGGGTGAATGAGCATTGTAAAATCTGGGTGGATGGTGGATTAATTCTGTATAGAAAAACAGATGGATTAAAATACGGTGGATTCAACGATGTTACAGAACAAGATAAATAATGGGTGGATTAATTGTATCTTGGGTGAATTTAGCGTCAAAAAGAAGACTTCAAAAGTGTTGTATTTGTGGGTGTTGAATGGGTAATGGACTTTTGAAGTCTATGTATTTTGTATAGAACGGTGGATTTAGTTGCATTTAGTCTTATCAACTAAATACTCTTAATTGTACGGAGCTTATTACAGATGGTTTCATTTTTCTGTGAAGAATTTATTTATTTTTTCAATTGAAGTAAAAAAAATAAGATAAAAAGAACCCTTAAACCACACTTAAACACTGGCAACCAAATATTTGCAATAAGGTACAGGAAAAGATATTTTTTTTCAAAAAAAGTAAAATAAAAATGAAACCGCATAAAAAAGCGGTCTTTGGAGGGCTAATACTTCAAAATAACTTCTCTTTTGACCTCCCTACCATTGATGTCAAAACGGTAATGATACAGACCTTTGGAGAGGTGAGGGTTCACTTCTTCCAAACTCAATGTATTTTGTCCCGTTTGTTCACATTCAATTGCCCATTTTCCTATACTTTTACCCATCATATCGAAAAGTATAACTTCAATGAAATCTCCCTTCACTGCACGATAAGTCCATTGAGGAAATTGATTGAAGGGGTTGGGAGTGATTTTCACCGCTTCAAAACCCAATATGTCTTCCTGTTTCGGCAATGTTAATTCTTTAAAAGCAGTATCCAACCAAGTGAGGCGAGCCCTGAGCCAATTTTTTAAATACACAACTTCGGATAAGTAGTTTCCCCCAACATAATTGTTGGGCCATACCTCTATATTGAGAATATCCCATTTAGCGAAATTGCGGGTTTGGGCTTCCTCCAAGTAAAGGCTTTGTTCTTCAATCCATAAAAGGAGCTGGTTTGTCTCCAAAACTGTACTCCTAAGTTCTTGCCATCTTTCGTAGACTCTTTCATTGAAGACATTGCTTTGTCGCAATTTTTCCCACCAAAAAGGAATCAAATAAGAGTCATTCGTACAAATTTGATTAAAATCCAAAACCCAGCCTGTACTCAATCCGCCGAGACAATAATTAACATTACCCAACGAAAAATTAAAATCCCATACAGGTCCTATTTGCAGTTTTCCTCCATTGCTATCCTTGTCTTTGTACAAAAAAGTACTTAGCCGAAAGGCATCAATATTTTTACAAACTTCATTGACAATCATATAGTCAATAAAAGAATCGACATCAAAATAGGGATTGTCATCGCTGACTTCAAAATCTTCTCTTTGCAGGTAATCTTCAAAATCACGAACGAAACCTTCAATATAAGCAGCTTGTTCATCTGTGATTCCTTCACTTTCAGGGTATTCGTATTGAAAGAGTATTTCCCTAAATAGATTGTAAGAAGGAGGGTATTCAGAAGTCCAACCACTGCCTCCACTTCCTGTTAGTTTGTCAATTTTGATGATATAACCTCCCGTCAAATCATCCCCTGCAATTTCATCCGTAGAAAGATTGGCGATGTCAATGCGGTTTTTATCCCGCTTCAATTTTTCCATCAGCACATATACTCCCTCGTAATTTCCATTGATGAACAATTCACAGAATTGTGTGCGGGCAGCATAGCGCCCCATATCGTTTGCTATTTGATAGGCGAGTACATTTCTCAGCAAACTTTTGTCGCTAAAAGGGGCGTATAGAATCCAGTCATTTTCTTTGGGCATTCCCAAAAGTGATACATTGTTGTTCTCACCATTGGGCAGTTGGGTTTCTAAGCCAAACGATTTTTTGGGATAAAATTGAGAGCTTGAACCACGAGTTTCGATACTGATGCGACCATCGTAGACATTGGCGGAATCACCAATTGAAGTAAGTAAACCTATTCCATTGTAGATGATTTGCATCTCCGCAATGATGCGTGTTTCGTCCTCAATTTCTTGTTCATCTGTATCAATCAATACAAGAGGAAGATTGGAGGAAGATAAGTTTGTTTGGGCAATTGTGGGTGTGTATACACACAGGCACAAAGCTATGCTTAGGAATAAATTAAGGTTGGGAAAGCGTTTTGCAGTATTCCTTAGTGAATGATGATTTACAAATGATAACCAATGAATTTGTAGATGTTTCATTGCACTTATTATATGGTTTTGTGAAGACTGAATTACAGTTCCACCGTTTCATTCATAGACTTCAATTGTCTTTTATCGTGGTAATAAATATCTCTTCTGAACTGCAATTTGCCGTCATCGTCTGCCCAAGCCGTAAAATAAACCAAGTGTACACGTGTACTTTTGGGAGGTTTCACAAAGCGTTCTTTTTCGCTAAACATGGCAGTGCGAATTTTTTGCTTGTTCCATGCATCATTTCCAATCAATAAGTGTTCGGCAAACAAAGCAGGGTCTGCAACTCGAATACAACCATGACTAAACGAGCGCACACGGTTTTTGAAATCTACTTTGTTGGGTGTATCGTGTAGGTAAATACTGTGGTTGTTGGTAAACATAAACTTCGCACGTCCCATACTATTGGTGTCCTTTGGCTTTTGTTTCATCATCACATCCTTCCAATTCACCTTATTCCAATCTACCTTATAGGGATTCACTTTCTTTCCCTTCAAAAAAACCTCAACATCTGCTACAATCAATACCCCAGGGTTCTTTTTGATAAACTCCAAATCTTCTTTGGCAATGCTTTGAGGAATCGTCCAAGTAGGACTAAATATGATGTTTTTCATGGGTCTATCTATCAAAATAGGGGTCATATTTTTGTATTCACCCACTACTGATACAATCTCTGTGGTACGTTTGCCCTCATCGTAAACAGAAATCATAAATTCTGGAATATTTGCCCAAACATACCGTTCTCCCAAATTGTCGGGAATCCAACGATAACGGTTCATGTTCAATTTCAGCAATTCAATCCGTTCTTCAATAGGCATATTCAGACTCTTCAAAGTCGCCCCGTCCATAGTTCCGGTAATTGCCAAGCCGTTTCGGGTTTGGTAATTTTTTATAGCCGCTACAAAATCATCATCAAAGGTATTGCTGTTGGCTTTGTCGGTGGGTAAATCTCCAGTAGCCGCCAACATGGTTGCCAATTGCAGCACTTCATCCGAGCTTTTGCCTTTCCTAAAAGGAGCAGCAGAAGCAATGGGTTTCCAAATACCTTTTTTTGAAATATCAAGATAATTCTTGAAGTGTTTTTGAAAATCGACAAAGTTTTTTGGAGAAGGATTTAGGCTTTGTAGACTTGCTGCAATGTTGTTGTCGGTTAAAGCTTTGTCAAGCATTTCGCCAAAATTCCGTTCTCGCTGCACAATCTCCCAATTTCGGTTTTTGGGACGAAAACTACCATATAACAAGTCAGATGCATAATTCAAATAAGACTGACTCAATGCCAAATCAAGATCAATCATCTGCTGCAAATCTTTTGGCGACGGCGGTGGCGGGCTCGATTTTTTATCCTTATTTGCCATTGCAGTTGAGTCCATTTTGGGAGCAGGAGGATGGACTGCTTTGAAGCGTTTTTGTATATCAGACAGTCCATAATCTTCACTATTTAATCCATTTTCATCCGCTTTTCGTAAATAGTTAATATATTGAGAAATACTTTCTTGTGAATTTTGATTAATAGCATCTTGCCACCTAAGTTGTTCAAAGTTTGTTGATAAATAGACTTTTATTAATTCATCAGAAATATTGGTTAAGCCATTTTTACTGACCTTTTTTGTTTTATCCTCGTCCAACAAACCATTGGTAAGTATCTCACAAAGTTGTTCGGTCATCAATGAATCATTGCGAACCTTATCTACTGTGGAATGTTTGTTGGTATATAGCAAGCTATCTATTTGTTCCTGAGTACAAGAAACAAACGTAAGTAAGAAGATTGTAAAAATTATCCAATAGTTTTTTTGCATCTTAAAAGGCTTATTTATACATTTAATACGGTCAATTTACAAGCTATTCGAGGAATTTCAAAATCAAAACACCAACACCATGACTCACACATCAGACTATTGGCATTTAGAAAACGTAGATTTGCATGCGTTATTCTGTCCAATAGCCCTCTCTGAATTGAATGCCCATCCTGAACCCAAAATATATCAAAAAGGTGAATTTATCTACTTTCCCGACGACAAAACTACAAAAGTTTACTTTGTGGAGACAGGAAGAGTGAAAATTGGTTCTTATTCTACGGATGGCAAAGAAATCATCAAAGCTATTTTGCACTCAGGGGAGGTTTTTGGAGAAATGGGATTGATAGGACAAAGAACCTACAATGAGTTTTCGAAGGCAATGGAGGATACTAAAATTTGTTTGATGGACATTCACGATATGCGTGAATTGATGCGCCAAAACAGGGATTTTAGTTTACAAATCACACAGGTAATTGGGAACAAATTGGTGCGAACTCAACGCCGCTTGGAGTCCCTTATTTTTAAGGATGCAAGGTCTCGTATCATTGAGTTCCTACGTGATTTGGCTCTGCAAAAAGGGCAAAGAGTGGGTTACGAATTGGTTGTCCGTCAGTTTTTTACACACCAAGACATTGCCAACCTTACAGGTACTTCCCGCCAAACAGTGACCACTATTTTAAATGAATTGCGGGCGGACAATATGATTTATTTTGATAGAAGAAAGCTATTGGTACGAGATGTAGATAAATTGTCTGAACTGATTCAATAATTGGATTAGGACAACGAATAACGGAGAATTGCGTATAATTTATTGGAAACAGTAAGATAGACTTAACTTCAATAACTGATGTTTTACAACCGTTTGTTTGTCAGTGATTTTTCAATTTAATTCTTATTTTAATTTCCATCCTTTACTTATCGATAGTACTGTAGTCAAAATTTAGGAGAGAGAAGTATGTTTAATTTTTGATAAGGCAAAAGTTAAATTGCAGTTTTATCACCATTTTGGCTTTTTAATTAGAAAGATTTTTGAACTTTTTTTTAACAAAAAACCTTATATTTGCATTAAGTAAGCTCACCTTCCTATAAATAATAGTGTTAGATCAACCATTATTTGTCAATACAATCTATTATTGAAGTTCTTTTGAGAGATTCAAACCCAACCAAAACCTATTTCATATTCTAAACCGAAATACATTTGACAGTTGTAGCCTCATTTGATATTATTGATTTGACATTATTGATTTAACTAAGCAATGAGTGAAAATGAAAAACATAGTTTACAGTAAAATTGTAACCTGTTTTTTCACCATTGTCAAAAAATAAAATAGGTTATCATCGTTTAATGAATACCTAAAACTACAATTAGCCAAGCACATCTCATCAAAATAAAGTTACACATATTGTAAATCTTTGAAGATTAGTAAGTTTGTTCCTTATTCTTTAATGGTGAGTATTCGTTTCAAAAAAATTTTATTATGCACGGATTGAAATACAATACCTCTTTAACAAAATTGGCATTTAAAGAGTATGGTCGAAATGTTCAACAATTGGTGGACTATTGTGTAGAGATTGAAGATGAAAGACATCGCAATGTTTTTGCACAAGCTATTATCGACCTAATGGGACAAATGAGTCCACATTTGCGAAATGTAGAAGATTTTCGCCACAAACTATGGGATCACCTATTCGAAATAGCCAATTATAAATTGGACATCGAATCCCCCTACCCTATTCCTTTAGCAAAAGATATTTCGAAACCTCCTAAATTGGATTACCCTCAATCACGAATGCGTTTTCGCCATTACGGAAAAAACGTAGAAAGATTGATTAGTAAGGCGATTGAGATGGAAGATGGACCCAAAAAACTGGCATTTACCAAGGTGATTGCCAATTATATGAAAATGGTCTATGCCAACTGGAATCGAGATGGAGTAAGTGATGAACTTATCAAAAGCGACTTAGAATTATTGTCAAAAGGGGCTTTGACATTAAGTGACGAGGCTGCAATCAAAGTACCTAAACAAAGTCGCCCAAAACCACAAAAACGTGATAGGGGTGGCAATAATAGTAGAAGTAGCAGAGGAGGAAGTAAAGGTGGTTACAGCAAATCTAAAAATAATAACAAACGTAGAAATTACCGATAAAGAATGAAGCAGAACGCCTTTGAAATTATTGGGGGAAAAGCCCTCAGCGGAGAATTAACTCCCCAAGGAGCTAAGAATGAGACATTACAGATTATATGCGCTGTATTGCTTACCAAAGAGAAAGTAACCATTTCCAATATTCCCAACATCAGGGATGTGAACAAACTCATCGAAATTGTAGCTGATATAGGTGTAAAAGTTGAACAAATCAACGAAGATACCTATACCTTTCAGGCAGATGAAGTCAACATGGACTACCTCTATACCGAAGCATTTAGGGCGCAAGTCAGTAAACTTCGAGGTTCAGTGATGATTGT
>JBGCDY010000872.1:0-6469 GCA_045105835.1 Chitinophagales bacterium | reverse complement strand
CGCTACCGATACCAAACCTATGATTATATAGATTCGATTGCAATAGCAGGAATGCCTGTATATGGTCAGGAAGACAATTATCAGAAGAAAGTGACCACCTTCAACATGATGTACGGCATTCAAAAAATCAAGGTTAATTCTCGTTTTTTGGTCAATGGCTACATCGGTTTGGGCATCAAGATCAAAAACGCAACAGCCATCGGACTAACACAGGAAGAAGCAGAAAACCGAGATTATGGAGATTCGCAAGTCTTGCCTTTGCTCAACAAGATAGGTAACCATTTGTTTCCCAATTTGTTATTAGGTGTTAAAATTGGCTATGCTTTGAGTAAGTAAGTGGTGAATCAAAATTAAAATAAGAATGAAAATGAAAACCTCACTTGATAAGCAAGCAAATGTAAAATTCTAATTGTTAGAATAAATATGTCAGATTACTTAAGGGGTGTAGGCTATTATTGGCTAAATCCCTAACACTCGGAAAGTAAAACAAGGTTTGAAAACGCAAGCTACTTGGTTAAGAAACAGTTTTTTCATTTTACTTCTTATTTTAATTTTCATTCATTACGAAGTAAGGCTTGATTGACTAATTTTGCAGAATCGGTGAAAAAAAAATCAAATGTTAGCATCAACCCCTCTCAATATGAAATACCTCATAAGCATTGTCATTTTTCTATTGACCTTCAATAATTTATTCGCTCAAAATCAGGAGAATCTCACCTCTCATAGAAAGGGTGATTTCTACCTCTATTGGGGCTGGAATTGGAGTTGGTACAACAAATCGGACATTCGTTTTGAAGGAGAAAACTATGATTTTACCTTAGAAAAAGTGCGGGCAAAAGACCGCCAAAGTACCTTTGATTGGGGAACCTACTTCAATCCTTCTACGGCTACGATTCCACAATACAATGTCCGAATAGGTTATTTTATCAGCGACAAATACAATATTTCCATTGGCACAGACCACATGAAATACGTAGCACAGCAAGGTCAAACCGTCAAAATAACAGGCAGTATTGCAGGTACGGACACCGAATACGACGGTGTCTATGCCAATGAAGACATCACCATTCAGGAAGGGTTTCTACAATATGAACATACAGATGGCTTGAACTATCCCAATATCGAACTCAGGCGATTGGATGAACTGGTGCGCTTCAACAAAATCAGTATCAACCTTATTGAAGGGTTTGGTGTGGGCGTTTTATTGCCCAGAACGAATGCAACTTTGTTGAACAACCAAAGGTATGACGAGTTTCATTTGTCTGGTTATGGGATGGGGGCAGTGCTTGGAGTCAATGTTTCGGTGGGAAAAGCTTTCTTCTTTCAATCAGAATGGAAGGGGGGATTTATTAATATGTCTGATATTCGGACCACTAATTCGGAATTAGACAAGGCAAGTCAAAAAATATTTTTCTCTCAATTAAATATTATTTTTGGTGCGACTTTGAAATCTAAAAAGCACAATAAGTAGCATAAAATTTTGAATTTTTGATATTTATAAATTTATGGAAAATTTATTCGATAAAATGTTTAATACTTTGAACCTCTTTTAAAAGCACATTGATAACAAAAATAAAATTTAAATGCCCTAAAAATGGGAAACTACAAAATATAAGACTACCTTTGAGTTTTATATTTCTATTTAAATTTTTATAATGAAAACAGGTACAGTAAAATTTTTCAACGATGCTAAAGGTTTCGGATTCATCACTGAAGACGATACAAACAAAGAGCATTTCGTGCACGTTTCCGGATTGATTGATGAAGTTCGTGAAGGCGATGCAGTTGAATTCGAATTAACAGAAGGAAGAAAAGGATTGAATGCAGTGAACGTTAAAGTAGTTTAATATTCGCTATATAAATTTTTTTATTTGGAAAGCCTATCACCTCGTGATAGGCTTTTTTTGTTTAGGTCACTTCAATACCATATTTGTCCAATAAGCCTACAATTCCCCCCATCGAAAATTTTGCCTTTTTGATTCGATTGTTTTCGGGGTCAATCGAGTAGTTGTAGGAAGTCCGAAAATCTGCTTTTTCCAATATTGTTCTGTCAAACACCGCACCTGCAAAATCACAATTGTCAAATACTACTCCGCTCAAATCCGCTTCCGAAAAGTCCACCTCTCGAAGACTGCAATCCTTGAACACCGTCTGCTTCAAATTTAGCTTGTAAAAAGACGACAAATTCAACTGACATCCTTCAAAGGTCATGGACAACAAAAACGAATTGCAGTCTTCAAAGTGTACTCCCAAAAGTTTGGAGTCTTTGAATCGAACATCTCTCAGCGTTGTTGTCGCCATATTTGCCATGCTCAAATCACAATGCTCAAACACACATTCTCCAAAGCTTACTTGAGACAAGTACAAATCAGAAAACACACAACGCAGAAAGCGGCATTCTTCATACTCTCCTTTTGCAAACGTTTTTTTGCTAAAATCTACACCTTCTATCTGCTCATCTTCAATAAAAACTGGATTCATCGTTTGGAGTTATTTTTGGATTTCCTCATTCATTCCAAAATTAAGCCCATTTTTTGCAATAAAAGCAGAAAATCCTGAACTTTATTCCCCAATATTTCGGTTATTTACGTAGAACAAAGCCAAATTCATCATCTTTGAACAAAAAGCATGAAAATCAAACCCCATATTTTACCCTATTTCATTGTTGCTTTACTCTTTTTGACCAGCTTCAGCATCACTGCAAAAGAAGTCCCCTACCTATCGGGACGAGTGAATGATTATGGCAATATCCTATCGGATGGAGTAGAACGGCAATTGGAACAAAGACTAAGGATTCACGAAGATTCGACCTCCAATCAGGTGGTTATCCTCACCATTGATGCACTTGAAGATGAATTCATTGAAGGCTATGCCGAGAAAGTGGCAACAACTTGGAAACTGGGGACAAAGGGCAATGACAATGGTGTTTTGTTTTTGGTTTCGGTAGCAGATAGAAAGATGCGTATTGAAGTAGGCTATGGCTTAGAACCTTATCTAACAGATGCCAAGAGTAGCCGTATTATCCGCAATGTAATCACTCCTTATTTCCGACAAGGAGAGTATGGCAGTGGAATCATTGAGGGAACCAATGCGATTGTAGGTACGATTGAAGGAACTTATCTCAATGATGGTGAAGGCACAGAATACACAGATGAAGATATGCCGATGGTTGCCCGACTTTTTGCGCTTTTTTTCCTCTTCTTCTTCCTTCGTCCTTTCCTCGAAACTGCCTTATTTTCTGAAGGTTTTATCAGCTGGTTTTTGTTTGCATTTCTCAGTCCTTTTGTAGGAATGTTGGGGCTTATGGGTTTGGGAGAAGGCATAGGAGGAATCATTCTGGGAACGTATGCGGTTGGTTTTATAGGAGCAAAGATTTTCTTTATGACTCCTGCAGGACGGGCATTTAGAGAAAAATACTACAAGAAGATGACCGAACGTGCTAAAATGCACCGCCAAAACAGCCGAAGTCAAGGGCGAGGTGGTCGTGGTGGTGGGACTATTTTTTGGGGTGGTGGCTCAGGAGGCGGTTTTGGTGGCGGCGGAGGCGGTGGTTTCTCTGGCGGTGGTGGTAGTTTTGGTGGTGGTGGTGCGAGTGGCTCTTGGTAAAATTCAAATTCAAAGTACAAATTCAACCTCAAAACTCTTTGATTTAGAGAGAATTATTGCAAAACACCGCAGAATGTATATTCTGCTATCTCGTTGAAAAATTTAAAATATTGATAATTAGCAATTAAGGTTGTACGAAGTTTTCAAAATAGACAAAGAAAACTGCCCTGAAAGGGCATCAGCAATAGCATGGGGCAACGCCCCATGTTCAAGACGTATGATTTTAGCCCTGAAAGGGCGTAAGCTTTTGCCTGTAATCTCTGCTTACGCCCTTTCAGGGCTTTTTGAATACTGTCTAAAAACTTTGTATCCGCTTAATCAGCAGTGAGAAAAGCGGGTATATAATCTTGTCCCGATTTCTTGGGATTCGGTGGTGGTTACCATTGCAAAAATTACAAAAGAATCCTTTTGAGAATCTCAATACCGACTATCTCCCAAAAAAAAGCCATCCAAAAATTGGATGGCTTTTTTACTAAACCGTTGAATACAAAAAGACTTATCTTAAGTCTTTAATCTTTTGTCTCAGTACTTATTTTGCAGTTAATTGATTTGAATCTCTTTGAAGACAAAATCTTATTCCACATTTGTAGAGTCTACCGCTTCTTCCATGATAGGTTCAGCAGGAGCTTGCACAAAACTGGATGCTCCTTGATTGAAGGAAAAACTCAACATTCCATCTACAGCATAGATTTCATTTTCTCCCTCCAATCGCACATAAGAAGTCAATTCAGGGCGTTGTTGTTGCTGTTGCATTTGTTGTCTTGGGTCACCACCGCCAGGAGGCGTTTTGGGCTGTCCTACGGTGAATTTTCCTACAAACAAATCCAACGTCGTTTTGTCTCCTTCCATGACTTTGAGGCGAGTCGCTTCACTACCTTCTACCTGGTATTCTGCCCATTTGTCTTTGTTTTTAGAGACCACACGTTCGGGTTTGACCATTTCAATCATACCAATCAAACCATTTATTTTGGCACTGTCACCAGGCTGTGTTGCTCCCGTTTCGTCTGTTACTGTCCAGTTGCCCGTTCCATCTTTGGCGATTTTCACTTCTTGTCCACCATTGCTTTGCGGGTATAAATAAACGGCGGTTATGGCATCCGTATCAATTGCTACAATCTCTTCTTTGAAGCTACTCTTTCCTTTTTTGCTGTCTTGCAGGAGCATCAATGCCACCAATGCAGCGAGCAATCCCACGACTGCAATCAATAAAGTATTAGAAGAACGTTTTTTCGACATCGTTTTTTGTGCTTTTTATCTGTTATTGATTTCTACATTGACCAAGAAACCTAGTTATATCTTTCAGTCATCCATTTCATTTTTCTGCGGTTGCGTACTTGTGAGCGGATGAAACCGTACAAAAGAATCAATACAATCGGCAAGAAGAAATTGCCATATTTCACCAAGCTTTTTTCGCTGTCACTCAATTCTTTTTTGATAGGACGAGAAGTTACTACCTTGTTTCGGAGAGCGGTCAAACCTGTATCATCTGACAACCAATCTACACCATTCGCCAAAAAGTTGATATTGTCAGGACTCAAACCTTGTGCTTGTTGTCCGATACCATTCACTGCAAAATCACCATCACCGTACACCACGATTTTTGACAAACCCTTTTCCCATACACCTGCTACAGTCAGTTGAGAAGTAGGGAAATCGCTTGCTGTCCATTCTTTTTGAAGCATGGTCGCATCAAAAGTGATTGGAGGCTGTTCGATACCCGACCTTTCGGAAGTATAGGCAATCGGCGTAAATGTTGCATCGGCATCCGTTGCAGTATAAGTAATCGAACTTGCAAAAGGCAAAATCAATTGCTCTAATCCCTCGCTAATCGGATGGTCTGCAAAGTTTTTAATCAAAGGTAAATAAGGGAATTTCACCTGTTCATTGACGGTAAAAAAGCCCTGCTTCCTTTGCATCGTAATGCTTCCACTGTTGACATCCATCACAAAATTGGGGTTAACAGTGATGCCTTTTGTTTCCAACCAGGTTTCCAAACCTGTATAAACTTCGGTTCCTGAACCCGTCTGCAAATCTGCATTTACCCGATTCAGTGCTATCAAAACTCCTTTGCCATTATTGACGAAATTGTCCAAATTGGCAATCTCTTGGGGGGAAATTGTATCTGTTGGAGCTACAATCACCAAAGTCTCAAACTTATCCACCAAACCTGTATCACTCAACAGTGCGGTTTGAGGTTCGTACAAAATTTCAAGTGTTTCTTTGACCTGCTGCATCGCATCCAAACTCGCTTCTTGATGCCCTCCCACAAAACCGATTTTCGGTTTGTTCTTAGCAGAGATTTTTTTAATGGTAGAAGACAGCGAATATTCCATTGCGCCCTCTTGTGCCATGATTGGAATCACCTCCGACTTGTCCTTGTATTCAAATTTTGCGCCCAAATAGACCCGTTGTTGTTTCATTTGGTCACGCTCCCGTACATTCACCATCCCAGGCTGCATTCCTTCCTTCATCGCCTCCTGTTCGAGCTCCTCACTTTCGTTGGGATTCACAAATTTATATTCAATATTTCCACCAGAACGACTCGAATATTCAGTCAACATATCTTCAAAACCCGTCTTGATTCGCTCCAAATTTGGAGGCATATTTTCCGAGAAATAAGCTGTTACTGTAACCGTTTCGTCCAAATCACCCAAAATATCTTTGGTCGCCTGACTCAACGTAAAACGGTTGTCGCCCGTAAAATCTAATCGAAGAAAAAAGCGACTGACCAAAAAGTTGAGTAAGACAATGATGGCTAATACCAGTAAAACCCGCAATCTGATTCCACCTTTGGTTAGCATAGTATTTTTATTTTTTTGTTTTTAAAATTGAGATAAAAGACACGAGACTAAAATTGTTTTGG
>JBGCDY010000871.1:0-5512 GCA_045105835.1 Chitinophagales bacterium | reverse complement strand
GTCTTGCCTTCCAATATTGGATTGGCACTAATGTCTTGCCCCAGTGCTTCTGCCATACCATTGCTGGTCTTGCCATGTGCCGCAAATCCTTGACCAGAAAAAGGAAGCCCTTTGCTTGGAGAATAGTTGCCTGCCAGCAAATGTTCAAAGTCAGGGGATCGTATGACTCGTTTCCACGGAACCGCCACTTCAAAATCTAATTGATTGACAGGTAAAGAAGTGTAGGTTTCAAAGTCTCCATTTTGGAGGAGATTTTGAGCAGAAATGGATTGGGAGAATAAAGTTAGGCACAAGAATAATAAGACCATTGACTCTTTCATAGCACATTTTTTTGGATATTAGCGATGTTGTGGGCTTATTGATTCGGAGGGGAGGAGGATAATAAAGAACTGCAACAGATTGGTTCTAAAAATGTTGAAGGAATACAACCTAAAACAACAGCTTCCTGACATTCCTAACTGTTGTTGAAAAAGTAAACAACAGTGAACTTTATTAGGCTGACTTTTGTAGTATGCTTGTTTTGATGCAAACCTCCCAAAAAGTCATCAATTTATTTATTTTCACCAGCTAATTGTAAAGTCATTTTTCAACTCTATTTAATTCATTATGAGCATAAAAGATTTCTTTAAAGACAAAATATTTTTGGAAATGCCTTGGCTGATTGGCTATGTGATTGTAGTCTTATTGATTACTTGGTTATTTGCCAAATTATTTGCACGCATATTTGACCGCTATATTCTTCGATCTACAAAGCTGATTAGCAATGACCCCACAAGCTATCAGTTTGTCAAACATTTGGGTAGAGCCTTAATCTACATTTTGGGATTCAGCGTGGCAGTCAATTCCATTCCTTCTCTTCGTACTCTTTCGACTTCTTTGTTAGCAGGTGCTGGAATTTTGGCAGCTATTGTGGGATTTGCCTCTCAAAGTGCTTTTTCAAATATCATTAGCGGATTGTTCATCATCATTTTTCGCCCCTTTCGGGTCAACGATCACTTGACCATAGATCAAACCACCTTTGGTATAGTGGAGGATATAACGCTCCGACATACGATTTTGAGAAGCCCCGAAAATCGCCGAGTGGTGATTCCCAATTCTGTGATGAGTGACAAAATTATTCTGAATGCTCACCTCAATGACCCTCGCATTTGTAAATTCATAGAAATGAGTGTAGGCTATGAATCAGACATCAATCTGGCAATGAAAATCATGCAAACATGTATTGAAGCCCATCCACTTTGTATAGACAATCGCAGTGACCAGCAAAAGGAAGAAGGGATCCCCATGGTTCAAATAAAAGTATTGAGACTGGAAGATTCTGGAGTTCGATTGCGGGCTTGGGCATGGGCAGCCAATAATGGAGGTGCTTTTGACATGACCTGTGACATGAATAAAATTTTATTGGAGCAATTCAAAATCGAAGGGATTGAGATTCCTTATCCTCACAGAACGGTTGTTCAAAAAAAGGCTTGATTTTAAGCAGAAATTTACAAAAAACTTATCCTGTCATTTTCTTATATTTGTGGCAAATAATAATAAATATTAAACTATGTCCAGCAAAAAAATTAATGTATCTCTTTTAAAAGAAATTTGTGAGGTGGAAGGCGCACCAGGTTTTGAACAGCCCATACGTGAAGTCATTCTTCGTGAGGTGACACCACTTGTAGATAAAGTCGAGGTAGACAATATGGGCAATGTAGTTGCCATCAAAAAAGGACGCAGTAGCGACAAGAAAGTCATGTTGGCAGCCCACATGGATGAGATTGGATTTATTGTGAAATATATTGATGACAAGGGATTCATCAAATTCCATACTTTGGGTGGTTTTGACCCCAAAACATTGACCGCTCAAAGAGTGAAAATTCATGGTTCTAAAGACATTATTGGTGTGATGGGTTCTAAACCTATTCACTTGATGACTCCTGAAGAACGCAACAAAAGTCCTCGTATTGATGATTATTTCATCGACACAGGAATGAGTAAAGAAGAAGTCGAAAAACACATCACAATTGGCGATCCAATTACCCGTGACCGAGAATTGATTGAAATGGGTGACTGCGTTAACTGCAAATCTATCGACAATAGAGTCTCTGTTTTTATACAGATTGAGATGCTTAGAGAAATGGAGGAAATTCCTCCTTATGATGTGTATGCTGTCTTTACGGTACAAGAAGAAATCGGTATCAGAGGCGCAAGTGTCGCAACTTTGGCAATTCAGCCTGATTTCGGTATTTGTATTGACACTACGATTGCTTTTGATGTACCAGGTTCGAGTGCTGCTGATCAAGTGTTTGCTTTGGGTGGTGGCGTTGCCATCAAAATTATGGACTCTTCGGTGGTTTGTGATTACAGAATGGTTTCCTATATGAAACAACAGGCCAAAGCCAAAGAAATCAAATGGCAACCTGAAATCTTGACCGCAGGCGGTACAGATTCTGCTGGGATGCAAAGAATGACGGCTGGAAGTGCCATTGTTGGAGCAGTTTCGATTCCTACTCGACACATTCACCAAGTCATTGAAATGGCACACAAGGAAGACATTAGACGCACAATTGAATTATTGAAAACCTGTGTGGGTAATTTGGATTCTTATGATTGGGCACACAAAAGAAGGTACTAAATGGAAATTCAAATATTTACTTTTTAAAATCATCCGATGAAGGCTACAACATAAGGTGTTATTAATCATAATATTGATAGCCCTCATCGGATGAATAAGCAAAGCGAAACAAAAGGGCAGATTCATATTAAATGAACCTGCCCTTTTCTGTTTTTCAAAAAGTCATTTACTCAACTATCAATTCATACTTCGTTCCATTTTCGTTGGTAAACCTACCTACCCCATCCAAATCCACTGCAAGTTTCTTAATCAATTTCACTCCAAAAGCATCCTTTCTACTCTCTTCTATATTGAAACCTGCGCCATTGTCCGATACAGTCAAGTGGATTTTGTCATTCTTTTCTAAATTCAAGGATACCTTCAATTTTGGATTGGGATGATTCACAAAAGCATGTTTGAAGGCATTACTCACCAACTCGTTTACAATCAAGCCCAATTGCATTGCCGTTTGAGCATGAAGGCTTCCATTGTCAATTTGCATTTCCCCTATTACTTCTTCCATCATAAAACCATGAGACAACACCAAGTTCTCTATCAGATTTTCGAGGTAAGAGCGCATCTTTATATGACTGCTGTCCAATTTATTGTAAAGGCTGCGGTGGACATAGGTCATCGCCTGAATCCTCGTTTCCGTCTCACGAATAAGGTTCCTCATTCCATCGTCTTGTGTTTGATTATATTGACTACTCAGAAGACTCGAAATAAACTGAAAATTGTTTTTTACTCGGTGGTGAAACTCTCGGATATTGATTTCCATTGCTTCAATTGTTCGGTCTTTCTGCTTGACATCAAACTCCATTTGTTTTTCACTAACAAATTGTCCCAGTCTTTCGGTGATCAATTTCTGACGCAATTCATCGTATCGCTCATAGGACTCCAATGCCTTTTTGTAATTACCTTGTTTTTTGTAAATTCTCGACAATGTAAATAGATAGCTCAAGGCATTACTTCCAAAATTCATCTCTTCAGAAAGCTGCAATCCTTTTTTTAAAGTGGTTATGGCTTTTTTGTAATCTCCTCTAATATTCCAAACTTCTCCAATCTCTAAGTAAGCCCCTGACAAGCCCACTTTGTCATTGTATTGAAGTCTTCTTTTCAATGACTTTTTGAAATACTTAAAAGCCTTGTTTATTTGACCTTTCTCTTTAAGAATCGTCCCCAATATCACATAAGAACTCGCCAAAGATATTTTAGAAGCTTTCGCTTGTTTCTTTCCTTTGATTGCTCCTCGAATATACTTCTCCGCCTCCACCAATTTGCCTTGTGCCAAATAAACATTTGCCAAGTTATTCTTAGATTTAGCCACAGCCTCTTTTAACTTCATTTTTTTTCGAATCTTCAATGCAGTCAAATGATACTGAGTCGCTTTGTCATAATTGGTCAAACGGATAAAAATCCCTCCTAAGGTATTGTAAGTAATTGCCAACTCCTTCTTTTTACCCTCTTGTCCAAATATTTCCGCAGCCTTCAATAAGGAACTTGTGGCTTTTTTATATTGCCCCATATTTTTGTGTAACAAGCCTCTATTACTCAATACCTGGGCGTACAAAAAGTCGTTTTTTATCTCTGCACACAATGAATGTGCTTGTTCTATATACTCTTCACTTTTTTGATAATCGCCTTCTTTGTAGCTTGTTTTAAACAATTGTAAGTAGCAGTTCACCTCCTTTTCTTTACTCATCTCTTTTGAACTTTTCTTCAATGCAGCCAAAAAAAAGATGGAAGCTTGTTTGTTATTTGACCTGTTGAAGTGGGTAAGTCCTTCCTTGAATAGTTCATTGAAACTTTTGTTAGTGGTTAGCATAATTGATTGACGTGTTAAGTTTAGATATTATTTATCCTCAATGATGAAAATAAAATTCCTTCATTTAAAAATACGTGAATCAAAAAGCTGCTGATATAGACACTTAGTATGCCTGACAAATAAATTATATTACAACAAATGGCTTATTTTATAAAAACAAGAGCCTTTCTATAAATCAAAAAAATAACTTCAAAGACCAATATATCTCTATGCAATATAAGGAAAAATGAGGTTTGTATGTCATTCGGAAAGAAAAATTGTCTCTGGCAATGTTATGGAATGTTTTTTTCAGCAAAATAAACTTCAAGGGTCTTAAAGAAAGCAATGACTTCAATGGTCTAAGAAGTCCTGCCTATTTTAATTACTTTTGCAGTATTCTCTTCCAAAACAAATAAATGATTATCCATGAAAGTACAAGCTTATGCAGCCCACGAAGCTAAAGGAGAACTCAAACCTTTTGAATATGAGTTGGCAGAATTGAAGCATGATGAAGTAGCCATCAAGGTACAATACTGTGGTTTGTGTCACAGTGATTTGAGCATGCTCGACAATGACTGGCGTATCACCCGTTACCCATTTGTCCCAGGGCATGAAATCGTCGGTACAATCACCGAATTAGGCTCGCAAGTTCGACACCTGAAAGTTGGACAAAGTGTAGGTGTAGGTTGGAATGTTGCTTCTTGTCTCACTTGTGATGACTGCATCGGTGGACGTCATAACCTGTGTAACTACGTCAAACCGACCATCATTGGACGATATGGAGGTTTTGGAGATACAGTGAAAGCACAATCGTCTTGGGTTTTTCCGCTTCCAGAAGGTATGGACGACAGCAAAGCAGGACCGCTTTTTTGTGGAGGAATCACCGTTTTCACACCTTTGTTGCAGCACAACATCACGCCACTACACAGTGTGGGAGTAGTCGGTATTGGAGGATTGGGACACATGGCTTTGGGGTTCTTGAAGGCATGGGGATGTGAAGTCACTGCTTTTTCGACCAGTCCCGAAAAAGAAGAAGAAGCCCGCAAATTGGGGGCACACCATTTTGTCAGTACACACGATAAAGATGCGCTAAAAAAATTGCAGAACCG